>JAAZFW010000586.1 GCA_012511525.1 Clostridiaceae bacterium | reverse complement strand
GCGGATCCTCGGCGACAGCCCTGAAGCGATCGAGGCATACCTGGGTGCCATCATGCCCGTTATGACCAAACGGGGCGGGTTTATTCCTACCTGCGACCATTCGATTCCATCGTCGGTTCCGTTTGCCAATTATCTTTACTACCGCCGCCGGATGGTTGCGATGGACGGGTGCCGCTAGCCGTTCAAGTGCCTCGGTCCAGGCCTGCTTTGCAGCCGCAGGTTTCGCGGATGATCAGGCGCGGTTCGAGTTGAATGCGCTGGAAATCCTGATTTTCGCTATGCTGGTTCGGACGGTTGCGCAGCAAGGATTCGACGCACAGGCGGCCGATCTGCTCCTCGTTTTGCACAATGGTCGTGATCCCGGGCCGGATCAGTCCTGAATTATCGTGAACGTCGTACCCGATCAGGGCCATGTCTTCGGGTACGCGTATTTTCCGGTCCATCAAGGCTTTGAGCGCACCGTAGGTCATTTTAGAACTGGAGACAAAGACGGCCGACAAATCCGGATTCTTCTCCAGCAGGCTGATCATACCGTTATAGCCGGATTTTTCCTTGTAGTCGCCAAAAACGATCTGTTCTTCGGAAACGGGCAAACGGTTCAGTTCCATAGCCCGGCGGTAGCCGGTCAGGCGTTCGAATCCGGTCGTTTCATCTTTGCGCCCGGCGATGAAGCCGATTTTCCGGTGTCCATGGCTGGCCAGGTGGTTGATGGCCAGAATGCTGCTCCTGATGTTGTCCGTGATAACCGAATTGTAGGGCAGCGAGATGTTTGGAAGATTGTCAAAGTAAACGATATTCAAGCCACGCTCGTGGTAGCTTGCCAGTCGCTGTTCGTCCTTATCAATGGTCGCCAGAATAATGCCGGTGAAGTTTTTTTCGATCAGCATATTCATATATTGAATTTCTTTGCTGATGTTCTCCATGCTGTCGCACAAAAGCATGCCGATCTGTTCTTTCCAGAGGCTGTTCTCAATGCTGCGCACCACATAATCAAAGTAATCTTCGCTGATATCCGGGATGACTACGGCGACCACATCCTGGAACGTCTTGTTCGTTTTGTTGGACATCATCGCCAGGCTGTCATGCTGGCGCAGGTATTCGATCACCCGCTGACGCGTTTCCTCATTGACAACGGGCTTGTTGTTCAACACCCGCGATATGGTCGATATGGACAAATCCAGATCGCTTGCAATGTCTTTCAACGTTAGTGCCATCGTTACGCCTTCTTCTTGCCAGCTTTATTGACGCCGATCGTCAAGCGCTTATGAATGATTCTCCATCAGTCTAATGGAAGCGGCAAGCCGAGTCAATCGTTTTGCAGGATTTTGCAGCAAATGGCAGGACTGCTGTTTTTGGGCTTGACGCCGGCCGGGCATCTGCCCATACTGGTCATGTTGTACGGTTGATGGACAGACAATCGAGGGTGCACCGATGCGAACCGAACAAGAGATGATGGATTTGATCTTAAGCGTAGCCAGATCCGACGAGAGGATCCGCGCCGTGCTGCTGTCGGGTTCTCGCGCCAATCCAAGTATACCGGCAGACCGCTATCAGGACTATGACATCACGTATTTCGTCCATGACATCCAGCCTTTCTACAACAATCCGGACTGGGTGACAAGCCGGTTCGGCAAACCTTTGATCATGCAGATGCCCGAGATCATGCGCGACCCCGTAGGGGACGGGCATTTTGTCTACCTGATGCTGTTTCCGGACGGCAACCGCATCGATCTCAGCTTCGTGTTCACCCCGTATGTCGACGATGGGGAGCCGGCTGTGATCCTGCTGGACAAAGACAGAGGAAACGGCTTCATCCCGCCGTTGGCTACGCCGACAGATACAATCTGGCACATTCGGCCGCCCGATGAGCTGAACTACCGGTCCTGCTGCAACAACTTCTGGTGGTGCCTGAACAACGTGGCCAAGGGTCTTGCCCGCGACGAGCTGCCCTACACCATGCAGATGCTGCAGGAAGTCGTCCGTGCCGAACTGCATGACATGATCGGCTGGTACATCGGGTCAATCCACGGTTATAACCTGTCGGTCGGCAAGTCGGGCAAGTATTTCAAACGCTATCTATCGCCCGACCTGTACCGGCGGTTCACCGCGACGTACAGCGACAGCGAACCGCAACATATCTGGGCAGCCATCGAGACCATGATGGATCTGTTTCACCAGCTCGCCCTGGCGGTGGGGACGAGCACGGGGCACCCTTATCCGATCGAAGATGAGCAGGGAGCCAGGCAATACCTGGACCAGGTCAGAGCCAGTCTGGATAATTCGGTCACGTGACAGCTGATTTGAGATATTTTTCGATTTGCGTGATGAAGTCATGAAAATCAGTTAAATGGTGGTGCAAGATTGCGTATATTTCTTCGTCTGAAACTAAATTGTAGAGATGAACCAGCCGGTTGAGGTAGCCGGCCATTTGGATCAGCGTTTCACCGAGTCCTGGGTTGATAATTCCTTTTTCGGCTAAACCTCGTGCGATTGACTTGTATTCCTGAGCCAGTTCATTTGCACCGCTTTTCGATAAAATATGCCGTCCGACATCGAAGATGGCTTCGAGCGCCCGGCGTAAATAGCTTTCAGCGGCCGCAGACAGGTCACTGTTGACAAAACGTTCGATGGGTATGGTGGAAAGGCGCCGCAGGTGGTCGACGACAGGCCAATCAAGACAAGCCGTTGGCGGACTAAAAGTCTATTGACACTCATGATATTATCTCCTCCAGCGCATCAGCGAGATAAAGCTCGAGAAATGGCCGAAAATCTGCAGCTTTACACAGAACCATTTCTTCATAGTCCTCTTGTATGGCTTTACTGCCCGTATAGACACAGATTCCTTTAACCGCCTCAAGCTGAAAAACAGAATGATTCTCTTGCAGGAATGACAGATCAACAGGTAATGGTTGAAACAAATCGTCCAGCGCATTGCTGATTGCAGCATACAAACGGTACCGATCTTGAGGGGGCGGCAGATCACGGTCAAATACGACGCCAACATCCAGATCAGCTAAAGGATCCTCGATTGTGACGGGATCTCCTGTCAACAAGCCCGTTGCTTTCTGGGCACATGACCCGAACAAGTACATCAGGCTGATGCCGTAACGTTGACAGATTGACGCGATGTTGTTGTTAGGATTCATGTCAGAACCCTCGTATTGTCTCAGCAAAAAGCACCTATTATTCAATTATACCCTGGCTGTCGATGAAGAACTGGTGTTGGGACGCGATGGCGAAAGTCAGTCAGGCTAATAACAGATAAAAGGACCCCGCCGCTTGGAGCGGCG
>JAAZFW010000585.1 GCA_012511525.1 Clostridiaceae bacterium | reverse complement strand
GTCCGGAACCGGTACGGGGATCTTCCATGTCGGCGGTCCGCATGGCTCGCACATGGGAGGCTGGGGCGGTTTGTTCGATGATGAAGGGAGCGGCTATTCGATCGGTAGGGCAGCCTTGAACGCGGCGGTTAAATCCTATGAACAGCGTGGTCCGCCAACGCTTCTGCCTGAACTGATCGTTGAAAAATGGCAACTCATTCGTTTCAGTGACGTGATCAACCATGTCTACGGATCAGATGATTACCGTGGTCTGATCGCCAGCCTGACGAACCTTGTTGTCGAAACGGCTGACAGGGACGAGGTCTGTCGCATAATCCTGCAAAACGCAGGTGTGGAGATGGCGCAGCAAGTCATCGCGCTTTTCGAACGTGACAAGATCCAGCATGATCTTCCTGTCATGGTTGCCGGCAGTGTCTGGAAAGGCAACCCGCACATGTTCTTCGCGTTTAATAAGGCCGTCACCAAGGCAATCGACGGCGTCATCGTGCATTTCCCCTGGTTTGAGGCGGTTATCGGCGGCGCTGTTGCCTGCCTCTACGAAAAACAGGAGACACTGGATACGACGGCAATCGCAAAATTAAAAAACGACTTTCAAGACTTTCGTTATCAGGTCGGACCAGAAATACAATCGGCGATCAGCACTGATGGCGACAATATCGTCTGGGGTCCAGCCTAAGCAGTGTGCTGCCGGTCTATGAAGTCAGGGAAGGCAAACAATCATGCACAAGCAATATTTTTCACGGATCCATGAAATTTTAAACCAGATCGAGCAATCACAGGAACCCGCGATCGGGGCTGCTGTCGATGCCCTGGTCCATGCCATTCGGGCACGCAACTGCATCTACGCATTTGGATGTAACCACGCCAACCTGCTTGCCAAGGAAATGGTGTACAGAACAGGCGGACTGGCCGTGATCAACTTGATTGAGGCACCAGGTCTTGATCTCGATGTCCGGCCGGTAACGTTGACCACCGATCTGGAGCGTTTGCCTGATTACGGTGCCGTCCTGGTTCGCGCAGCGGGGATAAAACCGGGCGATGTCGTGATCATCCATTCGGTTTCAGGACGTAACGCGGTAACCGTCGATGCCGCGGTTCAGGCCAAGAAAATCGGCGCGACGGTCATTTGCCTGACCAATGTCGCGTATTCGCGCAGCGTCACATCCCGCCATGTTTCCGGCAAGCGCCTGTTTGAAGTATCGGATATCGTTCTTGACAACTGCGGCGATATCGGTGACGCCGTGGTCGATATTCCTGAATTGGGTCAAAAGGTCGCAGCGTCCTCGACGGTGGCGGGAGCCGCCATCCTCAATGCCGTCGTTGTCGATGTCATCAAGCGCCTGGTTGACGCACACGAGCTTGTACCCGTCTTCATCAGTTCCAATATGGAGGGCGGTGACGCACATAACAAAAAGATCCTGGACCGTTACAAAGATCTTATCAAATACATGTAGGAGACAAGACGATGCTGAAAGAAAAATTTTCTGACGTGATCAAGCAGCTGTTCGAGCAAATCGAGAACGGGCAAAGGGAAGCGATAGAACAAGCATCTGACCTGATCGTCGCTTCTGTCAGCAATAAGGGCGCTGTCCATGTCTACGACACGGGTCACATCATCAACAGCGAGTTGATCAACAG
>JAAZFW010000089.1 GCA_012511525.1 Clostridiaceae bacterium | reverse complement strand
TCGGCCAGGATGCCGGTCCGGACGGCGCGCTGCAATCGGCACTGGCCCGATACGCCGATTTGACCGCGCGTTACGAAGCGCTGGGCGGTTACGAGCATCGCCATCTCATGGAAGAGGCGCTCGCCGGACTTGGGCTGACGGGCGAGGTCCTCTCCCGCCCGCTCTCAACCTTGTCGGGCGGCGAGCGCATGCGGGTTGCCCTGGCGCGCCTGATCATCCGTAATCCCGATCTGCTGCTGCTCGACGAGCCGACCAACCATCTTGATCTCGACGCACTGGAATGGCTGGAGCAGTACCTGACCCGTTTCCGCGGCACGATTCTGCTCGTCTCGCACGACCGGACCTTTATCGACCGCACCGCAACTGCCGTCGCCGAACTCGACGCGGGCCGGCTGCGCATCCGTCCGGGCGGCTACAGCCGTTTTATCGAACAGGCGGAGGCGGATGCTCTGACACTCGAACGGGAAATAAAAAAAATATCACGCGAACTGGAGCGGCAGCAGGAAGTCACCCAAACCATGCTGTCGCACCGCAACATGTCTCAATACCACGCGCGCGAAAAGCTCGTGGCGCGCCTGTCGACCCAGCTTGAGGAGAAAATCGGGCACGCGCACAGCACCAGTCAGAAACTGAGCTTCCAGTTCGTGCCCGGCCTTGCCAGCGGAGATCCTGACCGCATCTTGCTGGAAACCATCGGCCTTGCCGGCGGCTATGGCCGGGAATTGCTTTTCCGCGATGTCTCCTTTGTGCTGCGCGCGCGCGCCAAGGCCTGCCTGTGCGGACCCAACGGTTGCGGCAAAACCACGCTGCTCAATCTGCTCCGGGGCGAGATGATCGCAGCAGAGGGCCGGGTCAGGCTGGCGGCCCAGATGTCGGTCGGCACCTTGGGGCAGCATGTCAGTTTTTCAGATGAGACCCGGTCCGTTTTGGATGAGCTGCTGGCCCGCAGCGCGCTGTCGGAGGCACAGGCCCGTGACCTGCTGGCCCGATACGGCTTCCGGGACACGCATGTCTACAAGCAGCTGCAGGTCCTGAGCGGCGGCGAGCGCTCTCGGCTGTACCTGGCCTGCCTGCTGCTGGAAGAGCCGAATATCCTGTTTCTGGACGAACCGACCAACCACCTGGACATCTACTCGCGCGAAGTTCTGGAAAGGGCCTTGCTGGCCTTTAACGGCGCCATCCTGGCCGTCAGCCATGATCGCATGTTCATCGATCGCTGCTGCAGCCAGGTCCTGGGCTTCATCGGCAACCGCGTGCTGCCCTATGACAGCTTCGAAGCGTATCGCCAGGCGGCCAGGGCGGCCGAAGATCGGGACCGCGTCCCTGTTGCCGCCGCCGACAGGCAAACGGACGACCGGGCAGCCAGGCGGGTCAACCGCGCCCAGGAGCGGCGTGAGACGGCATTGCGCAAGGAACACCTTAGAAACCTGGAAAATGAAATCGAGGAGCACGAAGCCAGAAAAGCCGAAATGGAAGTGTCCTTCGGGGCTGAAACGGGACCGGAGGCTTACGAAGCCTATGCCGGTCTGCTCGAAGATCTGGAACGCTTGTACCAGGCCTATCTCGGCCTGGCCGGTGAAGAACCGGCCAGCCAGGATGGTCCCGGCTGACCGGTCAGTCAATCACGAGTAAGCGGGCGCCGCCGTGCTGTAGAGCACCTGGATGGTCTGGGGGCCGACGATCCCGTCGACCGTAATCTTGGCTTTGCGCTGGAAGAGCAGGACTGCCTGTTCGGTCATCGGCCCGAATTTGCCGTCCGCCGAACCGACCGGATAACGGAGTTCAGCCAGCCTTAGCTGCACCTGGCGTACCGCCTCCCCTGTGCTGCCGCGTCTCAGGCTGCCATTCAGGACAGGCGGAACCAGCTCGTCAGGCTGTGGCTGCGGCGTTGGCGCAGGTGTCGTTGCGCTGCCCGGATCAGGCAGAACAGCCTGCACGGGGGCATAGAACAGCTTGGCCACGGTCCGCGGGCCGGCAACGCCGTCGCGGCTCAGCCCGTTACTCCCCTGGTATGCTTTGACGGCCGTTTCCGTCTTGGGACCAAACTTTCCGTCAGCGACATCGGAAAGAAACTTCAGGTCAATCAGGCGCTGCTGAATGCGGCGCACATTTTCACCACGGCTTCCGTAGCGGTAGGACTGGTTGGACCTAGGTGCCGCTGATGACAGCAGCCGGCTTTGCGTCACCAGGTCGGCCACGCCGTTTTTCGGCAGGCCGGCACGGGTCTGGAAACTTCCGACCGCTTCTTCGGTCAGACTGTCGTATGTCGTGTCGGGCAGCGCATAGTGGTAGCCAAGCGCCACCAGGCGGCTCTCCAGCGCGGCCACCACCTCACCGCTGCTGCCCCGGCTCAGAATGTCCGGAGCGGCGGGGTTGGGATCTGGCGTCGGTGAAGGTGTCGGAGTCGGAGTCGGCGTGGGCGTGGGGGGTGGCGGTGGCGGCGGTGTCGGTGCGGCAGCGCCCGGGATGAGCGGCGCGAGCGGAACCGGCGACCGGAACAGCTTCGCAGCCGTCAGGGGGCCGACGGAGCCATCGGCAGAAAGCCCGGCACTGCGCTGGAAGGCAATGACAGCGGCCTGGGTTTTCGGTCCGAATTTTCCGTCGACGATATCGTTCAGGAATCCGAGATCGATCAGGCGCTGCTGAATCCGGCGCACATTGTCGCCGCTGCTGCCATAACGGTACGAGACCGTTGAGCGGGGCGCAGCGGACGAGACCAGCCGTTTCTGAGTCTCCAGATCGGCAATTCCAGTCACGGACAAGGCTGCGCGCACCTGAAAGCTGCGTACCGATACATCCGTCAGATCGTCGAACAGGGCGTCCGGCAACGCGTAATGGTACCCCAGCGCGACCAGCCGGTCTTCCAGGGCAGCAACCAGCTCGGCCGGGCTGCCCCTGGCGATGGTGCCGTCAGATGGCGCGGGAGCCGGTGTGGCTGTCGGGACTGGCGTCCCGGGCCCCGGCGTCGATCCCGGCGCTACCGGCGCGTCGGCTCTGTAAAGGCGCTGCTGCGTCGTCGGACCGGCAACGCCGTCATCGGTCAGGCCGCAGCGGACCTGGAATTGGCTGACTGCCGTTTCCACGGCTTCCGAGAAGCGGCCGTCGATCGGCCCGCCATAGTAGCCTAAACTTTTCAGCCGTTCCTGAAGCAGGACGACTTCATGCCCGGTGTCCTCCAGCTGCAGCGCGTCGCGCCCCGGCGTGACGCCCGCGCTGAACACGAGGCGGATCTCGGCGACGCCGGCGACGCCGTTCGGCTCCAGGCCGTTTTGCAGCTGGAGGGTTGTCATCGCCTGGGTGGTGTGCGCCCCCCAGGTGCCGTCAGGCGGGATTTTCTGGACATGCAGGTCGAACAGGCGCATCTGCAGGACTTTGACCTGCTCGCCCTGGTCTCCGGCGCGCAGCGACCCGGCAACCTGAACTGGCGTAGCCGCGGGGGCAGCGCCGTCATACAGTATCTGCTGGAGGGCGTGGTCGGCCTGACCGGACGGCGTCAGATTGAGCCGAACCTGCAGGCAGCGCACCGCGAATTCGTCGAGCGAACCCATCTGGCTGTCCGGTACCTCAGGCAGGTAGCCTAGCTGGGCCAGCTTCTCCTCCATGCGCAGGACCGCCTCGCCGCTGGTTCCCCGGCCAAGCGTCGGCAAGGTGCCGCTGACTTCAACCCGCAGCGTCCGGACCAGGGTCCCGGCTTGCGCGGTGACGGTCGCCTCGCCCGTCGTCAGTCCCTTAATCTGGCCGTTTTCGTCCACCGAGGCGACCAGGGGCTGGCTGCTGCTGTAGGCTATGCTGGCCAGAGCGCCCTGCGGCAGTACATTGACCGGGGCCTGGCGGGATTCGCCCACCGCCAGGTGCAAGATGTCGCGGTCCGCCGAGAGCCCGATCGCGGGCCAGGCAACGGTTGCGCCAAAGGTCAGGATTTCCGTCTCGCCCCGAAGCAGCGTTATGTCTGCCTGTCCAGGCCCAATCGCGGCCAGGCCGCCATCGGTACGGACAGCGACTTTTTCAGGATCCGATGAGCGCAGCGTGTAAAAAGCGCGCAGTGACGGCAACAGGCCCGCGACCGGGAAATCCAGGCCGCAGCCAGGCGCGAGGCGCACCGGTTCGGCAGGCGCGGTCAAGCTGGCCGGATCGGGCAGGACCGTCAGACCGGCCAGTGCGTACTGGCTGCCTGAAACAAAACCCACCAGGGTCTGCCCGGGAGCGGCCGCCGTAATCCGGCCTGTATCGTCGATCGCGGCCACCGCCGGGTCAAAGGTGATCCAGGTGCCTTCGGTCGGCACGCTGCCGTCCAATGTCGCCTGGATCGCCGTGCCTGCCGGCAGGTCGGTCATGTCAGCAGACAAGGAGACGGTAAATGTGTCCTGGTTGGTCAGCTGCAGCCCCCGGGGTTCGCCCCCGATGGCCAGCAGGATCGTTGTGCTTTCGCCCCCGGCCGCGACGGCCGCAAGCTCGGTGTCTGCTTTGTGCAAAACACCCTGTGCATCGCAAAGCTGCCACTGGCCGCCGGCGAGTATGGGCTTGCCTGAATCGGCGCGCGTACCGTCTGCCAGCAGGCAGATCTCCTGGTCGGCCTGCGCCGGGTCAGGCGTCACGAAGATGGCCGAAGCACGCTGGCCGGTCTGGGGATCGAACCAGGCTTCACGCTGGCCGACCAACTGCCAGCCGGTTTGGCGAAGGCCCTGCGCGTCCAGCCAGTAAGCGCCGTCGGCGGTCTGCAGCAAGCCGGGCGGCGCCGCATCACCTCCGGGCGTATACCAGCGCCAGCCTTCCGTCTCCTCGACCCAGCCGCGTGCCAGATGGCCGTAACGATCCAGCAGTACCGTGCGGCCGTCGACCGTTACGGCGCCGGCGAGGGCAAGTCCCTGGTCATCCAGGTAGAGAACCTGGCCTTCGTCGCTTTGCCATCCGGTCAGCAGGGTGCCGACTGAACTGAAGTAATAGGTCTTGCCATCCAGCGTTTGCCGGCCGGTCAGGGGCCGGGCCGCCTCGTCCAGGTAGTAACGGTTGCCGTCGATGGTCTGCCAGCCAGACAGGACTGAGCCGTCTGCCGTGAAATAGCTGAGCTGGCCGTTAACCGGCTGGAAGCCGGTCAGGCGGGCGCCGTCCTGGCCGAACAGGCAGACTTGCCCGTCGATCACCTGCTGGCCGGTAAGGTACTTACCGGAGCGGTAATAGAAGGTTTTCCCATCGATCTGGGTCCAGCCCTGGGCATTGTAGGTCAGGTTGGGATGAAGAAACCAGCCTGTCCAGTTGCGGTCGGAGAGCCGCGTACGCACCACGCCGTACTCGACACCGCGCGATTCGATCACCTCGTCGTTGCCGATGTAGATGCCCACGTGGCCGTCTCGCCAGACCATTACGCCATGTGTTGCCGGGATCGTGGCCATCGGGCCTTTGACGCTGGCGCGGTAATACAGCCCATTGGCTGAATAGTCCGTGGCGGACGAGTACTGGGGGCCGACGCGGTCGTCCACCCACCAGAGGTAGGCTTTGGCCAAACCGACACAGTCGGCGGCGCGCACCCCGATCCACTCCTGGGCATGCGCATAAACCGTCCGCCCGTCGCTTTTCTTCTCGGCAAAGACTGATGGATACTGGCGGGCCTTGCTGTCGATCAGGGACTGGGTCGCAAGTTGCCCATAAGTGCCATAAACATAACCCCAGCCTTGCCGCCAGGCTTTCAGGACAAATTCGGTCAGGCCTATAGCGGTGGGATTCGCGGTTGCCCTGGTGCTGTGCGGAACGGTCTGGATCAGCACCAGACCGACCAGCAGACCGGCCAGAATCATGCGGAAGCGCTTTTTCATGGTTAAAAAGCCCTTTCGTTTTTTCTTAGTATAGCACGGCTGAATCACAGTCCGGTATCTCGAGGTTTACGCTGCTATTTCATTCCGTCAGTTTTGGCGCAGCGCTTCGGCGCAGCGCAGGCCATCGATCGCCGCGGACATGATGCCGCCGGCATAACCGGCGCCCTCGCCTGCCGGGTAAATGCCGGCCAGGTTCGACTGCAAAGCTTCGTTCCGGCGCATGCGCACCGGGGACGAACTGCGCGTCTCGACGGCGGTCAATACGGCGCCGTGATCGGCAAAGCCATGCAGGCGGCGGTCCAGCAGCGGCAGGGCCTGGCGCAGGGATGACCGGACAAAGGGAGGCAGCACGTCGTCGAGCTCGCACCAGCTGACACCCGGCCGGAAGCTGGGCTGTACCGGGTGCGGCCAGGCCCTTAAGCCGTTGCGGCCCAGAAACGAGCCAACCGCCTGGGCCGGCGCCGCACCGGTGCGTCCGCCGACCGTAAAAGCCTTCATCTCCAGTTCCCGCTGCCATTCCATGCCAGATAGCGGTCCGCTTCCCGGGAAATCGTTTGGGTTGACAGAAACCAGCAGGGCGCTGTTGGCGTTTTGCGCCTGGCGGCTGTGCAGGCTCATCCCGTTGGTCACGACCGTGCCAGGCTCAGATGCGGCGTTGATGACATGCCCGCCCGGGCACATGCAGAAGGTATAGACCGAGCGCCCGTTATCCAGGTGACAGGCCAGCTTGTATTCGGCCGGCGGCAGACCGGTCACCAGGCCGTA
>JAAZFW010000584.1 GCA_012511525.1 Clostridiaceae bacterium | reverse complement strand
TTTTTCGGTTTCAGGCTGCAGCCGATGCTTTTTTTGCCGTTTGGTGTCGCTGTAGAAGACGGCGTGGGCCGGATCCAGAGCAGCGGCTCTGTCCAGGCGCTCATCGGGGACGTCCATAAATTCGCTGATGATCAGGGCAAGCTGGCTGGATATAGCGGCGGCCAGGGACTCGAAACGCATCGCCTGGCTGTTGAGCGCATCGTCGGTCAGGTCGACGGAGACGGCCAGGCTGGCGTAGGTTCCGGCCCGCCCGAGCCGGATGGCAAGCTGCTCAAACGCGGCGACGCCCTGGCAAAGCTCGGCAGCGTCTGCTTGTGCGACCTGGCCATGCCAGGTCTGCATCAGGCTGGCGGTCAGGGTTTCCAGTTCCGCGAGAGCGGCTGTGTAGCTGGTTTGGTCAGGAAACAGGTGGGTCAGGTCCCAGGTCTGTTCGACCGGGATGGCGTGTCTGGGCTGCAAGGTTCGGTTCATAGCGTCCTCCAATACGTATTATCTTCCTGTCGTCAGGATGTCATTTATTGCTTTCTTCATCGAGGAAACGTTGGATCGTCTGGGCCGGTATAACCAGTCCGGTGGCCGGATCGCTGGACTGGCCGGCGGTAGCAAACAGAATCCCGACTACCTTTCCCTCTTGGTTGATCAGGGGGCTGCCGCTGTGGCCCTGGTAGATGGAGCCGCTGACGGCGTAAAGCGGCGGCTTATCTTGGCCTATTTCATAAAAGCCTGCGAAGCGGACTTCGGTGACGATACGGAAAAAACCGTAGGGGTTGCCGATCAGGATCAGTTTGTCACCGGGTTCGGGAACGATTTCCAGTTCCAGGGACAAACCATCCGATAAGGTCGGAACAGATAACACCGCCAGGTCACTTAACGAATTGGCATGCCATTTGCTCGCAAACTGCTCTTGTTGTCCGGGCAAGCGCACCATGACGGTTTCCGCATCCTCGATGATGTGGGCGTTGCTGATGATTCGTCCGTCTGATGCCAGCACAAACCCGGTTCCGTGGCGGTTGCCGGTGGAGACGGCGGCGATGGATGCCATATAATTCTGGACGTCCGCCGAGCGGCTCAATTGGGCGGACGCGACCAGCATGCCCATCGGGGGCAGACGCAGCAGGCGCAGGATACCGCCAAAGGCCAAAACCAGCATAGCGGCAGCCAGCAAGGCGGCCACCAGCCGGAACGGCCAGCGTTTGCGCTCGGTCGACAGCAGCTCGGTCTCGGCCGGCTCCGCGATAAGCAGCTCGTCTTCAGGCGTTTGCGTCGGTTCCATCGAAATGATTCCAGCGCAGGACGTCAGTCAAAGGCTTCTTGGCGGTCTTCTTCTCTTCATCCGGATATCCGACAGCCAGCAGGGTCACCAGTTCGTAGTCTGCCGGCGCGCCGAGCAGTTTTTCGATGGCCTGGGAATGGCTCTTGCGGTAGGCGTTAACCCAGCAGGTGCCAAGACCGTAAGCGCCGGCAGCGATGATGATGTTTTCGGTCGCGGCACAGCTGTCCTCGACGTAGGTTTCGGTGTCGCTGCGGGCAAAGACCGCGATGCAGGCACCGGCCTGGCGGATGAAGCTGCCATAGCGGGCGATATCGGCGATCTGGCCACGAACGGCCGGGTCGGTGACAACGACAAAGATCCAGGGCTGGCTGTTGTAGCCAGTCGGTGCCAAACGGGCGCAGTCGATCAGGTCGGTTAAAACGGCATTGGGCACAGCCACAGAGCGATAGCGCCGGATGCTGCGGCGGGCCTTGATGACGGCAATGGTATCCATATGGGCTCCTTCTGACACGGAAATGACCGTGTCAGGTTTATTTTACCATAACCAGACTGACTGGCTAATAAACCCGTTCCGTTTATCCCGCGCCTATCCATATGCGTTAACAACAAGAATCGATTCCAGATACTCCGTGATAAGCGCACGTTCTCGATTATATGACGTCAGTCATCTTCTCCCCATGCACCAACTTTCACCACCGTGGTGAAACCATTAACAACTGTAAGTGTGACTGTCCAGAAAGTACTAACGTCCAGAAAAATTAACTCTCAAAGGCATCTTGAGTATCTTCCATCCTGTCCTTCAGTGCGTTTTTATTTGATCTTTTTCCGTTTCTTTCATCAATCTCAGCGCTAAAAGCGTTCATTTTGAGGGAAGTTCATGATGAAATTGGGAAATGTAGGCATCGTAGGACTCTTTTGACTCTTTGTAGCGCCGGCTGCTGATTGGAATAACCACGCCGGTGTCAAGAATAAAATGCGTTGTCTTCATCGCGGTGACAAAGGACAGGTTGACGATAAAGCTTTTGTGACAGGGCAGAAACCGGTAATCTAGCATCGGCTGAATTGAGACCAGCTTTTCATGGAAGTCTTGCGTCCCCTGTCGTGTATGAATCCGAACTGTATGCAAATTGCTCTCCAAATAATAGATGTCATCAAGGCAAATTCGTGAGATCAGACCAGACCGGGTCAGAACCACGTATTTTGATTTGCTGGCAGCAAGATCTGCGTATATTCGTTTCAGAACAATTTCCAGGACCTTCTCATCAATCGGAAACAGTAAATATCCGTCATGCTTGACTTTAAATGACTGAAATACGTGCTCTGCGTACTGGGAAATGAAAAGAAATTTTGCTGCAGGCATCCGCTCCGACAACCGACTGGCAATATTGATACCGTCAACGCCCTGGATAACAGACTCGATGACCATTAATTCAACCAAATCACCGTACTTCGCCAGATAGTCGTCCAGCTGTTCTAAGGATCTTACCCATTCAACCTGCACGTTTATTTGCAGTTTTCGCGAAATCTGGTGTAATGCGGCCTTGATTATACCGCCCTGGTTGGGATTATCATTGCAGATAAGGACATGCAGCATCACATTCCCTCAGTTACATAAAACACTTAAAGTAAAATCAAAATCATGATTGTAGCTAATATACCAAAAGACATGATCAGCAACAACCATCTGATCCAATCTGATGGTCGAAATTTAGTGTGTTGCTTGAACGAACGAAGCAGATGCGGCTCACGCAACAATGTGCGTAATGTTGCAGCGTCACCGATGCGGTTAGATGGTAAAGGTTCAATCGCTCTTAAAATGATGTTCTTAGGCAGCTCCGTACGGCATGTCTTTAGCCAAATCCCAAGCGTATAAACCGTTGTCCAGGAGCCTATTGCATAGGAAAATCCAAGCAGTTCAGGCGCCAGATATTGGCTTCCTATCCTGTCATAATCAGGAAATGCCGCTAGGAGCGCCATCTGCAACCGGTCAAATCCAAGCAGAGCTATCTGACCGTCAGGATGCTGCCAGACGGTGGCAGGCTCTAAAATGAACGGATAAATATCTTGCTCTTGCAGTTGGCAGACCAGATCGATGAAATTCATAAGCATGCGTGCGTCCAAGGACACCTCGGTTAACGGCATCGTATCTTGATTGGAAATAACGACATATTCAGTCTGATGCTGCCAAAACGAACCGCTAATCGCCAGATATTCAGGCAGATCGTTATTTTGTCGGTCTGCTACCTCGTGGCGCAGGATCGATAAACCGGTGTTGAAAACCTTTTGAAAGGCCGTGTATACGAATATATCCTGCGTCATCGGATCCCGATAACAAAAATCAACCGGGAAGTATTCCAGAAGTACTGCACCGCGCCCGTTTTCATCGGTCGCCGCATAGAGTAATCCTATCCTGTTTTGCCCAATCTGATGATGCAGCTGATAACGATGATCCAACAATTGAGGCAGCTGCAAGCCACGCCTTTCACGTGCTGAAGATGTTTTTTGCGGCGCTTGGCGTATTCCTTGCATCTGTTCTATCCTCCAAACCCGAATGCGATAACCAGACCAGCCACGATGATCATACAAGACAACAGGGCTGATAGAACGGGGAGGACTAGATCAGGCTGCTTGGGTTTGCGATCCATATTGCGATCCAACCGGCGGCGTAATGAACGGGCGGATCGGTATCGATGTGTCGGGTTTAGCGCCAGACAGCGCATGACAACAGCGTCCAGCCCTGGTGGTAAGGACGATCTCAAATGACTGGGTGTAACAATCTTATCGGTCAAACAGCGGTCACGAGCATCCTGGGGCAAATGTCCAGTCAGGAAACTATAGCGCATGGCGCCCAAAGAGTAAACTAAAGCCCGCTGGCCTTTTCTTTTGCATGCGTA
>JAAZFW010000088.1 GCA_012511525.1 Clostridiaceae bacterium | reverse complement strand
CAACTCGGGCACTGGTACAAGATCTTATGAAGGCCCCGCGCGTTTTCCGGGAGCTCGATCTGGATCTTGTTCTTTTTCTGCCAGGCGTACTCGTCATATGCCATCGCGTCCCGGATGCGCTGGTTGATCTGCGCGACAGGCAACGCCGCCGCTTCTTCAGCCGTCATAATACGTGAGAAATCGGCCTCCAGCGGCACGTTGCGCCGGCTTAGGTTCCAGCAGGGCGACTGCAGGTAGTTGCCATGCATATTCAGAACCGCGACCGGGACTTTCAGCAACCGGACCAGCTTGCCCAGTGAGTCCGGCAGGACAGCGGTTGTCCCGATCTGGGAGTAGCGCGCTTCAGGATAGAGCGCCAGGATGTCGCCGTTCCGGATGACCTGGCGGATGTGCTTGATCATGGTCAGATCGTTGGTGAACTTGCGTTTGCAGATCGCGCCGACGTTGCGCAGCAGCCACTCGCGCCCGATGAAACCGTCGATGGCGACGACATAGTTGGCCCGGTGCGGGAAGATCGCCGCGGTTGTCACCTTGAAATCGATGAACGCCATGTGGGTGCACAGGAGCAGGTAGGGGGGCTTAAGTGTTTCGACCTGGCTGCGGTTGATCTTCAGGTGATGCAGCCACACATCCGGCAAGCTGCCAAACCAGGTCAGCGGGCGCAAAAACCAGCGCTGGCGGACCGGCGGTATAGACATATCAAACTTTTCAGCAGGCATTGTTGGATTCATCGAAACCTCCTGGTCCAAATGGACGCGGCGGGTGGGTGTTGCACCAGTATACCGCGGCTGTCTGGCCGGCACAAGTTGGCGCGTTGACAGGCCCGCACGTGCCTTTTATACTCAAAAAGGCATGCGCCGCCTCATCCTGCGGTCCGCCGTGCCGTGGGAGGAACATGAAGTGAACTGGTATGAATTGCTGCTGGTGGCGGTCGGGCTGTCCATGGACGCCCTGACGGTCGCCTTGTGCAAGGGTATGGCCCGGAAAAACCCGGATGCCCGCCAGGGCTTGCTGCTGGCCGTTTTTTTCGGCGCCTTCCAAGGACTTATGCCGCTGCTCGGCTGGTTTTTGGGCAGCCGGTTCTCACATACCATTGCGGCGTTCGACCATTGGGTCGCGTTTGTCCTGCTTTTGATCATCGGCGGCAAGATGATCGTCAATGTGATTAAAGGCGTCAGCTGCCCGGTCGACCAGCCGGAGCGCTGCAGTTTCAAGGAGCTGGTGACGCTCTCGATTGCCACCAGCATCGACGCCCTGGCGGTCGGGATCACGTTCGCGTTCCTGCAGGTGACCATTCTGCCGGCGGTGCTGCTGATCGGCGTCACGACCCTGGCGCTGTCCCTGGCGGCTTACTTGCTCGGCAACCGGCTGGGCATCCGTTTCGGCAGCGCGGCCGAACTGGCAGGCGGCGTTGTCCTGGTCCTGATCGGCAGCAAAATCCTGCTTGAGCACCTGGAGATTCTGGCTTTCTGACCGGCCCATTCATGCCACGAAGCCGATTTTGGGTTAGAATGGAGGCAGACCGTATAAGAACGGTCAATACATGTCCGGGAGGATGCCATGAAACCGATAAAAATTGCCCTGATCGGGCTGGACACCAGCCATTCCGTGGAATTTCCGCGCCGCATGCAGGCGCCGGACTGCAAACCGGAACTGAAGGTTGACGGCCTTCAGGCCGTTTCCTGCCTCAGCTTCCTGACACCGTTTACCAATGAGGATGTTCTGAAGACCCGCCGCGAGCAGCTGGAAGCCTGGGGTGTCCGGGTAACCGAGTCGTTTGACGAGGCCGTCGCCGATTGCGATGCGATCATGATTGAGATCAACGACCCGGCGCTGCATACCGAATACTTCGAAAAGTGCGCTGCACTGGGCAAGCCGATCTTCCTGGATAAGCCGCTGGCCGACAGCTATGCCCATGGCCAGGCGATCGTCGCCAGGGCCAGCCAGCTGAACGTGCCGGTCATGTCCGCGTCTTCGCTGCGCTTTTCGGCCGCGCTGCAACAGGCCTGCCTTGCCGTGCCCAAGCCGGACGAGACCATCGT
>JAAZFW010000583.1 GCA_012511525.1 Clostridiaceae bacterium | reverse complement strand
CGTCCAGGTCTTTGATGACCGCCTCGGTTTCGCCCTGGCTGGTCAGCTTTTCCTTTTTCAGGCTGCCGTCACGGATTTCACCGTGATAGCGCGCCCGGAACAGCGGATCCGACGCCGTCTGGCGCAGCCAGGCGGTCAGCAGCCAGTACTCTTCCGGCTTAAAGGCCTCGATTTCGCGCTCCCGCTCGACGACTAGCCGTGTGGCCACCGATTGGACGCGGCCGGCTGACAGGCCTTTCTTGACTTTTTTCCAGAGCAGCGGGCTGAGCTCATAGCCGACCAAACGATCGAGGATGCGCCGGGCCTGCTGGGCGTTGACCAGGTTCATGTCGATCGGCCGCGGCTGGCTGACCGCGTTCTGGACGGCCGGCTCGGTGATCTCGTTGAAGCTGATCCGGCAGGCGCTGGAGGCGTCGATCTTGAGCAGCTCGGCCAAATGCCAGGCGATCGCCTCCCCTTCGCGGTCAGGGTCGGTGGCGATCAGGACACGGTCGGCGTTCTCAGCCATCTCTTTCAGTTCGCGGATGACTTTCTCTTTGCCCTTCATGCTGACATAGTGCGGCTTGTAGCGCTTGGCGACGTCGACACCCAGGTCGGACGAAGGCAAGTCGCGCACATGGCCGACCGAAGCCGCGATCCGGTATTGCTTGCCCAGGTAGCGGCCGATGGTCCTGGCCTTGGCTGGTGATTCGACAATGACGAGGTTTTTGCTCATAGCGGTGCTCTTTCCCCCAAATTTCAGGCATTACCCCACATTATATACAGAAACAACCGCGATCTGTCAAAACATATCGGTTTCTTTGACGACAAGCCGGGACAAACGCGCTAAAAAAGGTACCCCGGCCATGCCAGGGTACCGATTGCTGCCTAAGCTGCGCTGACGCTTGGTGTCAGACCAGGACTAGGGTCCAAATGTCGGATCGGGCATGCCGACAACCGCATGGGCGATGACATAGACCGATCCAGTGAACGATCCGGGATTGGTATACGCGCCGGGCGCTACCGTATCGACCATCTTTTTGCCGATCTTTACTTTCGGAAACATGTCGTAGCCTGCATATACATGGGTTTCGTCAATGACATTCCCATTCGCGGCTTGGTAGGTCACGGCTACCTGACCGCCGCTGTAAACGACCGTTACCGACCCGACTAGCGTTCCTTTGCTGGTATCGCATTGGGCGGCGCCAGCCCATAGATCCCAGGTGTAAGTGCCTTCGCCGATCCTGTTTGTCCAGCCCCAGCGGCTGAACGTTGGGATGAAATCGGTTGCGTCGTCACCTTTGGCGAAAGCAGTTTCATACACGTAACCTTGTACATTAACCTTCAATCCGGCGGTGGCGTACTGGCCGGTTTCCAGGATTGTCGCCGTGTTGGCATAAAAATAGCTGCCCTCTGCGCCGTAGTCAGCCCAGGCAAAAGCTTTGCTGTAGGTGAATCGGGCGTTGTCAGGTGCCGTTACGCTGCCGAGATCGACCGCGCCGAAGAGGTCGCTGATATCACGGATTGAGACGGTTTTGTTAACCTCTGTCGTCGGTTCACCCCAGGTGACGTCGGCCTGGCTGGAATACACGTCACGTTCGGTTGTCACCGTCGCTACGTTGGTTCCCGTAAAATGACCGTTCTCGCTGTACGTGCAGAGCAGGGTCTGGCCGGCCGGCAGGACGTAAGGCAGTGCAACAGGGCAGGTCACGCTGATCTGTGTCCCGGCCAGCACATCTTCGATGCATGTGATGACAGCGTCCAGGGTACCCGTGTTGGCGATGGAGATCAGACCGGTAACGTTCCAGTCGCTGTCCGTATAGCCGCCATAGGTGACATCCACCGTCCAAGTGGCGGTCTCATCGCCGTGCCCGTCGATATACAGCCAGATCTTGGCATAACCGTCCTTCATCCACCCGTCTTCAGTTTCCACCTTCTTGGCGATATCCCAACTGTGCGTGCGGGTATATGAGGTTTCAGCTGTTTTGCTTACGGTTAATTCTTCGTAGTCAAGCCCGGGACAATAGTCGGAAATGGTCAGTTGAGGATTGTTG
>JAAZFW010000582.1 GCA_012511525.1 Clostridiaceae bacterium | reverse complement strand
GGATGGCGATGATGTCCTGGAGCTCCTTGTAGCGCTGCAGCATCTCTTCAACGCGCCGGGCCACCCGGTAGTGGTTGGTGCCTACGACCGCCTCGGTCAAGATGTGGGAAGAGGATTCCAGCGGATCGACGGCCGGGTAGATACCCAGCTCCACCACCGATCGCGACAGCACCGTGATCGCGTCCAGGTGTGCGAAGGTCGTCGCTGTGGCCGGGTCGGTCAGCTCGTTTTCGGGGACATAGCCCGCATGGATCGATGTGATCGAGCCGCGCAGGGTCGAGTTGATCCGCTCTTGGAGCGCCCCGACTTCATTGGCCAGGGTCGGCTGGTAGCCGACCGCTGAGGGGATACGGCCCAGCAGGGCGGATATTTCCGAACCGGCCTGGACAAAACGGAAGATGTTGTCGATGAATAGAAGCACGCCCTTGTTCTTGACGTCGCGGAAATACTCCGCCATGGTCAGTCCGGTCAGCGGGGCGCGCATGCGGGCGCCGGCCGTCTCGTTCATCTGGCCGAAAACCAGGATGGTTTTGTCCAGGACGCCTGATTCCCTCATCTCGTTCCAGAGGTCGTTGCCTTCGCGGGAACGTTCGCCGACACCGGTGAAAATCGAGTAGCCGCCATGCTCGCGGGCGATGTTGCGGATCAATTCCAGGATCAGGAAGGTCTTGCCGACGCCGGCCCCGCCGAACAGCCCGATTTTACCGCCGCGGCTGAAGGGCACGAGCAGGTCGATGACCTTGATGCCGGTCTCGAGCAGTTTCTCTTCCGGAAACTGGTCGGTAAAAGAGGGCGCCGGCCGGTGGATCGGCCAGTAGTCGGCGGCCACGACCGGTCCGGCATTGTCGATCGGCTGGCCGAGCACGTTGAACAGCCGGCCCGTGATCGTCTCCCCGACCGGCACCTTGACGGCCGAGCCGGTCGCGACCGCTTCGGTTCCCCTGACCAGGCCGTCGGTCGGCGCAAAAGAGACACAGCGCACGACACCGGCGCCGCGCTGCTGCATGACCTCGACGACGATGGTGTCCGGCTGGGCCTTGACCTCGACCGCCTCGTGGATGGCCGGGATCTCCTGCTCCGGGAAGCGAATGTCGATCACCGGCCCGATGATCTGCGTTACATATCCTGATGCCATTTTCCTTATCCTCTTTCCAAGGCCGATGCATCTGCGCCAGGAAGCTGCCGGTACGACTCGGCCAGAACCTCCGCTCCGCCGACGATCTCAGTGAGTTCGTTCGTGATGCGGCCCTGGCGGGCCTGATTGTTTTTCAAGGTCAGCTTGACCTGCATGTCGGTCGCGTTGTCGGTCGCGTTGTCCATGGCGGTCATGCGGGCTGTCTGCTCGCTGGCGTAGGCCTCGGTCAGCACGCCGTAAACCATGCCGTTAAGATACGTGTTGATCAGGTAGTTGGCGACATCGTCGACCGACGGCGCGTACTCGACGGAGGCGCCGGCGATCAGGCCGCGCTGCTGGCAGTATTCCGGCGGCACGAGCTCTTCGAGCGCGTCCGGGTTGACCGGCAGGATGCGCGTCACCATCGGCTTCATCGAAACGGCCGACTCGATCTTGGTGTAGATGAAGTAGACCAGGTCGAGCGTTTCGTTCTCGTACAAGTCGTAGATGTAGTCCGAGATGTCACGGGCCCGGTAGTAAGTCGGTTCGCTGATCGTGTAACGGAACGTCTCGTCGACGTCGAACCCCTCGCGGACCAGGCGGTCCTTGCCGATGCTGCCGCAGACATAGAGCTTGGCCGACGTCATCAGGCCCTTGCGGACGTTATCGACCTGCTTGTAGCGGATGTGCTGCTCGGTTGTCGCCAGCACGTTCAGGTTGTAGGCGCCGGCCAATCCCTGGTCGCCGGTCATGATAAAATAGCCGATCTTCCAGGTCTCGCCTTTCTTCTTCTGGCGCAGCTGGAAAAAACGGTTGTCAATCACGATGTCCGCTTCGCGCAGCTCGATGATCGACTCCGCACACAGGGCGAAAAACGGCATGGTCTGCTCCAGCTGGCTGCGGGCGCGGCGCATTTTAACCGCGCTGATCAACTGCATGGCGCGGGTCATCTGCTTGATATCGTTGACGCTCTTGATGCGTTTTTTGATTTCAGACAGCTGTTCCATAGTCCTCGTGTTCCGCGATCCAGCGCGGCAGGTACTCGCCGACCGACTGGTCAACCGCGAGCATGTCCTGCTCGGTGAAGGGGCCGCCGCCGGCAAGGCCAGCCAGCAGGTCCGGTTCACGGCCGCCCAGATAGGTCAGGTAATCGAGCAGGAACGTGCGGATGTCCTCCTTGTCGAGTTCGACCAGCACGCCCTTGTTGGCCAAATAGAGCATGACCACCTGTTCCTCGACCGCGAGCGGCGCATACTGGGGCTGCTTCAGGGTTTCCATCAGGCGCTCGCCGGTCATGAGCTGGCGGCGGGTGTCCTCATCCAGCTCGGAGCTGAACTGGGCGAACGCTTCCAGCGAACGGTACTGGGCCAGGTTGATGCGCAGCGGTCCGGCCACCTTTTTCATGGCCTTGGTCTGGGCCGCGCCGCCGACGCGCGACACGGACAGGCCGACGTTGATCGCCGGGCGCTGTCCGGAAAAGAACAACTCGCTCTCCAGGTAGATCTGACCATCCGTGATCGAGATGACATTCGTCGGAATGTAGGCGGAGATGTCGCCGCTTTGCGTCTCGACAATCGGCAAGGCCGTGATCGATCCTCCGCCCAGGCGCTGGTGGCGCCGGCCGCTGCGTTCCAGCAATCGGGCGTGGAGATAGAAGATATCGCCGGGATATGCCTCGCGGCCCGGCGGGCGGCGCAGCAGCAGCGAAATGGCCCGGTAGGCCTGGGCGTGCTTGGTCAGGTCGTCGTAGACGACCAGGACATCCGCGCCGTGCGTGTACATCAATTCCTCGGCCATGGCGCAGCCGGCATACGGGGCGATGTACTGCAGCGATGCCGTCGCGCTGGCACTGGCAACCACCACGGTGGTGTATTCCATCGCGCCCCGGGTCTGCAGAATGTTGACAACAGACGCCACCGTCGACATCTTCTGGCCGATCGCCACATAGACGCAGTAGACCTGCTTGTCGCGCTGGTTGAGGATCGCGTCGATCGCCAGGGCGGTCTTGCCGGTCTGACGGTCGCCGATGATCAGCTCGCGCTGGCCGCGGCCGATCGGGGTCATGGCGTCGATCGCCGTAATGCCGGTCTGCAGCGGCTGGTCGATCATCTGGCGGTCGATGATGCGAAGCGCCGGGTACTCGATCGGGCGGCGGGTTTCGGTCACGATCGGGCCCAGGCCGTCCACCGGGATGCCGAGCGGGTCGACCACGCGGCCGAGCAGGGCTTTGCCGGCCGGCACCTGGACGGTCGTGCCGGTCCGCTTGCAGATCATGCCCTCGCGGATCGACTCGTCCTGCTGCAGCATGACAACGCCGACGCGCTCCTCCTCGAGGTTCATGGCGATGCCGCTGGCCTGGCCGGTGAACTGGATCAGCTCATTGCTGCGGCAGTTCTGCAGTCCGCGCACCATCGCCACGCCGTCGCTGTAGCTGATCACCTGGCCAATTTCATCGACGGTCGAAGCCGACGTGAACGTCTCCAGGTTCTCGCGCAGCCGGTCGAGGATCTGCTGCGCCGACGGCACCTCTTCGCCGACTGGGCCGGCCTCGCCGGCCAGGAAGATGTCCTCGCCGCCGGGTGCCAGGGGGCTTTCCTGGAAAGACGCCAGGGCATCGTCCAGGTTATGGCGGATCAAATCGCTGACCGCATCCTGATCAGCCCCGTCCAAAATGGACTTATGGGCTTTGAGGGATCCCGCGATGCGGGACAGCTGGCCGCGGATGCTGTAATCGTAGCGGAAGCCGCCGGCAAAGATAACCATGCCGCCGATCAGGGTCGGATCGGTCTCGAGACGGACATCAAAATCGCCGATCCCGAACCGTTCGGCAAAGCGGGCGGCGATCGCCTTGCCCTTGGTCTCGTCCAGGGGAACAGACGAAATGATCCGGATCACGCGGAAAGTCTGGTCAGGCATGGCCGGATACCTCGGCTTTTGCGTCGGCCGCCTGCTGCTTGTCCTTGTCGTCGTCAAGGAACTTCTCGACCAGCTCGCGCTGCCGCCGTTCGTCCATCGCCTGGCCGATAACCTTGGATGCGATCGCGACGGACAGATCCGCCACTTCGTTGCGGACATCGTTCAGCATCGTGATGCGCATGCGGCTGACTTCCGTCTCCGCGCGGGTGATCAGGCCGGCCGCGGACTGGCGCGCGTCGGTCAGGATCGCTTCGCTTTGCCGCTCCGCCTGGCTGCGGGCCTCCGTCACGATGACGGCAGCCTCGCGGGTCGTGGCATCGAGCTTTTCCTCGGCCTGGCTCATTTTCTCCTTGGCCTTGTCGAGCGTCTCCTCCGCCTGGGCCAGCTCGTCCGAGATCAGCTGGCGGCGCTTGCGCAGCATGCGCAGGATCGGCTTGAACAGGAAATGCTTCAGGATCAGGTACGCCGCCAGCAGGTTGATCACGGTGAATATCGCCAGTGAAACATAACTGGCCAGCGCTTCAGGTGTAAACATACGCGTCCCTCATTCCGTTGCGCGGTTCATCAATAAGCGAAAATCAGCAGCAGGCTGACAACGAGCGCATAGATGGCGGTCGCCTCGATGAAGACGATGGCGGTCAGCAGCAGGGCCTGGATCTTGCCGGAAATTTCCGGCTGACGGGCCGACGCCTCGAAGGCCTTGCCGGATGCCAGGCCGATTGCGAGAGCCGCGGCGCCCGCCGCGATGGCGATCGCCAATGCCGCGCCCAGCGCGATGATTCCTCTGTCCATGTGTTTTCCTCCTTAAATTATGCCTTTTTAGCAGCCGTATGCGCCTGCAGCCGTTCCTGGCGCGCGTGCGCGGCTTCGTGTGCCCCTTCGACAATTTCGCCGATGTAGGTGACGGACAAGTATGTAAAGATGACGCCTTGCAGGATGCCGTCGGCCAGGTCGAACCACAGGCCGATCACGCCGGGAATCAGAACCGGGATGATGATGTAGATGAACTCCATCAGGATAAACGCGCCGAAGACGTTGCCGAATAAGCGCAGGGAGAGCGAAATCGGCTTGATCACGAAGTCCAGCAGCTTAAAGGGCAGCAGCAGGGCTTTGGGGTAGATAAGCGAGGACCAGAAGCCGCGAAGGCCGACAAAGTGAATCGAGATCGCGATCACATACGCGACGGTCAGCAAAGCCAGGATAATCGGGAAAGCGGGATTCTTGGCCGGGGGCGGGATCTTGAACAACGATGACAAATTGGTCAGCGTGATGAAGATGCCGATCGTGCCGACAAACGGCACGACCGTTTCAGCCTGTTCGTAGGACATGCCGGCGTTCTGGCACAGCTTGAGCAGGATGTCGACAAGGTTTTCCGAGATCAGCTGCCGGCCGGTTTGGGGAATCATGTCGTGCTTGCGGCCCATCAGCCAGGCCAGGACAAAAATGACCGCCAGCATGATCCAGGACACCACCACGGCGTCGCTGATCATGAACTCAAACGGGCCCAGCGGCCAGCGGAACAGGATCCTGGGCGCGATGGCGTGCTCGATCTCGAACCCGATGTCGCCGATCCTGATCTCTTCCAGCATATCTTCCTTGAATGCCGACCAAAAGCGCGGCCAGAAACTGAGTACAGCCTGACGCACAAACATGCTTCGCATTCACCTCCTGCCGGCGGTTTTGCCAAGTCAACCGTCGAAATCTGAAACGTCAAAGTCCGGCAAACGTGTCCGCCGGACTTTGCGGTCATATCTTAATATGGTACACCCCTTCCGGGCTGTTTGCAAGGCAAACGGCCGATGCGTGCACTTTTCGCCGTTTCGCCGCAAAAACGCGGTTTGGTGCAGATATCGCCTTGTTAAGTTGCCAAGCCGCCTAACGGGTTCCGAACAGGCGGTCGCCGGCGTCTCCGAGACCCGGCACGATGTAGGCATGGTCGTTGAGCCGCTCATCCTGGGCGGCGCAGTAGATCGGCACGTCGGGGTGGTCGCGGTGCAGCCGGGCGATCCCCTCCGGCGCGGCGATCAGGCACATGAACTTGATGCTGCTGATCCCGCGTTTTTTAAGGAAGGCGACCGCCGCCGAGGCCGACCCGCCGGTTGCCAGCATGGGATCGAGGACGATCATGTCGCGTTCGGCGGCATCCGGCGGCAGCTTGCAGTAGTATTCGACGGGCTCCAGCGTCCGGGGATCCCGGTACAAGCCGATGTGGCCGACCTTGGCCATCGGCAGGAGCTTTAACATCCCGTCGACCATGCCCAGACCGGCGCGCAGGATTGGGACCAGGGCCAGTTTCTTGCCGGCCAGCACCTTCGTTCGGGCAAAGGCGATCGGGGTCTCCACCTCGATCTCTTCGAGCGGCAGGTCGCGCGTCACCTCATAGGCCATCAGCATGGAAACTTCGCAGACCAGTTCGCGAAATTCCTTGGTCGTGGTCTTCTTGTCGCGCAGCAAGCTGATTTTGTGCTGAATCAGGGGATGATCGTAGATGAATACGTTGTCCATGTCCGCCTCCTATGCCATTGCCGTCAAAATCCAGGTCAACAGTGGAAATTCTGCTCCTCGGCCGCACCGATTTCGTTGACACGAACCTGGTGGCGGCCACCGCTCTCAAACGATTCGCCAAGGAAAGCGTCGACGATCGCCAGGGCTAGGGCCGGCCCGATGACCCGTGCGCCCATCGCCAGGACATTGGCGTCGTTGTGCTGGCGCGCCATGCGGGCCATGTACTCGTTGCAGCACAGGGCGCCCCGGATGCCGCGATGCTTGTTCACGGTGACGGAGACGCCGATGCCGGTGCCGCAGATGACGATGCCGAAATCGGCCTTGCCCTGCTGAACGGCCCGGGCGACCGATGCGCCGTAAGCGACATAGCTGACCGAGTCGATCCCGTTGCCTGTCCCGTAGTCGTCGCAGGCGATGCCTTTGTTCTTCAGGTGCTCGATCACGGCGTGCTTGAGCTGGTATCCGGCGTGATCGCTGCCGATGGCAATTTTCATCTGCCCACCTCCTCTTGTGATTTTATTCTATCACCAAGTGTCCGGCCGGAACAAGGCAACGGCTCAGCGGTCCTGAAGCGGGTATGCCTCGCCGCTCGGCTGGTGCCGGAAACGCGCTTGGCCGGAGGCGTAGTCCGCGACAATCTGGCCGTGGCCCAGCAGGCGGTACTGGTAGGTGACCAGGCCTTCCAGCCCGACCGGTCCGCGCGCGTGCAGCTTGCTGGTGCTGACGCCGACTTCGGCGCCGAACCCATAGCGGAAACCGTCACTGAAGCGCGTCGAGCAGTTCCAGAAGACGTTGCCGGAATCGACCGCGCGCAGGAAACGGCTGGCCGCAGCCTGGTCGGCGGTCACGATCGCGTCGGTGTGGTGCGACCCATAGCGGTTGATGTGCGATATCGCGTCGTCCAGGCTGGAGACGATCTTGACGGCGGCCGTGTAGTCGAGGTATTCGGTATGCCAATTGTCGACCTTCGCGCAACCAAGCCGGGCGCAGGTCTGTTCGCAGCCGAGCAGGGTGACCCCGGCCGAATGAAGGGCGCCGGCCAGCTCATCCAGGAAGTCGCCGGCCAGCGACTGGTGCACCAGGATGGTCTCGGCCGCGTTGCAGACCGCCACATACTGGGTCTTGCTGTCGAGAGATAGCCGGATCGCCATCGCCGGGTCCGCAGCCGCGTCCAGGTAGAGATGGCAGACGCCATCGGCATGGCCCATGACCGGGATGCGCGTGTTGTCCATGATCGCGCGGACGAACGCGTTCGAGCCGCGCGGGATCAGCAGATCGACGGACTCGTCCTGGTCCAGCAGTTCCCGGACATCCAGACGCGTCTCGAGCAAAGTGATCCAGCCGTCGGGCATACCCGCTTGCCCGGCTGCTTCCCCGATCACCCGCGCCAGGACGCGGTTGGTCTCGAGCGCTTCGGAACCGCCCTTAAGCAGGACGGCATTGCCGCTTTTCAAGGCGAGTGTCGAGATCTGGACCAGGGCGTCGGGGCGCGACTCGAAGATGACCCCGATCACGCCGATCGGGCAGCTGACGCGGTACAGGTCCAGCCCGTCGTCCAGCTGCGTCGCCAGCAGGGTGCGCCCGACCGGATCGGGCAAGCCCAGCAAACTGTCCATACCGGATATGACTTCGGCGATTTTCTTGCTATCGAACTTGAGGCGCTTTAGCAGCGGCGCGGCCAGACCCTCGGCCTGGCTGCGCGCCAGGTCGGCCTGGTTGGCCGCCTCGATCGCGTCGGCTGACGCCAGGATGGCCGATCGGATCGCTTGCAGCGCGCCGTTTTTTTCCTCGATCCCCAACAACGCCAGCGCTCCGGCTGCCTGGCGGGCTTTTTGTGTCAATTGCTGCATTCTCATCGGCAAAACCTCCCGTGAACCGTTTTTTCTGCCTGTGCCAGACCGATCGGCCTGTGGATAATGTGGATAACTCTGTGCATAACTGCAGGACAGGCCTTTGGCGGATTCTGGCGTCTAAAACCCCTGCCGCAGCGGCATTTCATTTTCTGAACGGGACAGGGGCTAAAACCGAACGCACTTTTGCCCTTAAGCCCTAACCCCTGCGATCAAAGCGTCACAGCCTTTCGGAGGCTTCTTGTGCCGCCGGACTGTGTCCGTCTGTTGCGGACACAGGAAAAGTTGTCATGACATCTTCATACGCCTGCGGCGTTCCGATGTCGATGCAGCGGCCCGAAAAGAAAAACACGCGAACCGGTTTTTGCCGGTAGAGCCAGGCCGGAAAGTGCCCGGGGGCGTCCGGGTTGTTACCTTCGGCGAGGTAGCGGGAAATAAGCGGCAGCGTGTCCCGGCGGTAAAAGTAGATGGCATAGACCCCGATATCGCTGCGCGGGCAAGCGGGCTTCTCTTCGAGGTGCTCGACCAGCCCGTCCTCGCTGACCAGGGCGATGGCGAAGCGGTGCCGGTCTTCCGGATTGGCCAGCTTCTGGGCCAGGATCATGTCCTCGCCATGCTGCCGGAAATGGCGCCAGGCGTCGCGCAGCGCCCAGGTGAACAGGTTGTCGCCGGCCATGACCAACAGGTCGTCGTCGATGGCGGCGTGCCGGATCACGTACTGGATGTCGCCGATGGCGCCCAGGCGGTCGCCTTCATGGGTCGTCTGGTCGTCGATCACGCTAAGGCGCACATGGGAAGGCAGCGTCGGCCGGCGCCGTTCGGCCCACTGCTCAAACTGGCCGGCAAAGCGATGGTTGCTGACGACGTAAATCTCGTCGAGGTCCGGCAGCGTCACCGCCTGGTCGACCAGGTAGTCGATCATGGGGCGGGAGCCGATCGGCAAGAGTGGTTTGGCGCAGTTTTTCGTCAGTGGGTAGAGGCGGGTCGCGTAGCCCGCCGCCAGGATGATCGCTTTCACGTGTCTGGACTCCTTTTGCGGAAATACTGGTACAGCGTGCACTTGATCATGCCGTTGTACAACTTGCGTCGTTTGTCGGCCGGCGCACCGGCAAGGGATTCGAAGCGCTCGAACGGGGTGATGACAAAGAAGCGGATACCCGGCCGGGGCTTGCCGTGCTCCAGGAAGGTCTTGCTCAAGGTCCGATAGAGCTGTTCTGCCTGGGCGGGGTCCAGCAGCCGTTCGCCGTAGGGCGGGTTGCAGACGACCAGGTGGCGCTCAAAACCGGTCAGTTTGAGCAGGCCGGAGGCCTTGATTTCCTGCACATCCGCCTGGCGGACGCGGATCCAGGCCAGGACGCCGGCGCGTCGGGCGTTGTTCCGGGTGACGGTCACGGCCTGCTCTTGGAGGTCCGACCCGAAGATGCAAGGTTTTTCCGGTTCGGCGGCAATGGCCGCGCGCGCATCCCGGCGGACCTTGTCGAAGGCCTCCTTGCCGATCAGGGGCCACTGTTCGCCGGCAAAGGGACGGTTCAGGCCGGGCGCCTGACGGGCGGCCAGCAAGGCCGCTTCGATCAGGAACGTGCCGGAACCGCACATCGGGTCGAGCAGGGCTTCCGGGCCGCCCGGGCGGTAGCGCGCCAGGCGCAGGATGGCGGCGGCCAGGGTTTCCCGGATCGGCGCCTCGTGCTGCAGCGGGCGGTAGCCGCGCTTGTGCAGCCCGTCGCCGGTCGTATCGCCCATCAGGGTGACGTGGTCCGCCACGATCGCGAACTGGATCCGGATCAGGCCCTTGGCGCTGTCCTCCGGCAGCTGGCTGCCGGGCGGCAGATGCCAGGCCTCAAGCAGCCGGTCCACGATGGCTTTCTTGATCAGGCTCTGGCAGGCCGGGACGCCGAACAGACGCGATTTGCGGGAATATCCGTTGATATGGAAGGCATAGCCGCAGGGGATGGTGTCTTCCCAGGGAAGCGCGCGGGTCGCGTCGAACAGGGCCTCGAACGTCACAGCGGGAAACGAGGCCAGCTGAAGCAAAACGCGTTCGGCGGTCGCCAGGTGGATGTTCAGCCGGGCGACGGCGGCGACGCAGTCAGCCAGGTTCTCACCGGCGTCGAGGACGACCTGGCCGTCGGATACCGTGATCCGGTCGCGGTCGTAGCCAAGCTCGGTCAGCTCGGCTGCGGTCACCGCTTCGATGCCGAACAGGGTTGTCATGATCACATTCACAGCAGCATTTCCCTTCCTGCCGGGCGCACAGCACGCAGGCAAAGCACGCCCCGGTCTCCCCCCATTATAGCAGGTCGTGCCCGTGACGGCACCCGCGTCTAAGCCAGCAGCATCCGGCTGAGCAGAACGGTCGCTGCGGCCAGCAGCCAGCCACCGAAAATATCGGTCAGCCAGTGGACATCCAGGTAGAGCCGGCCATAGGCGGTCAGGAGGGCGGCGATCAAAAGGTAGCCTGTCATGGCCGCCAGCAGCGGCGGCGGGAGATAGGGGCGGAACACCGCGGGGATCAGGAAGGCGCAGGAGAGGCTGACCGAACTGTGCCCGCTGGGGTAGGAACCCGTGGTCATCAGGATATGGGTCGCGATCTGGGGCGGCCGGTCGACGGAGGTCAGCTGCTTGCTGACGCCGATCACCGCCGTCTGGATCAGGACGCTGGCCGACAGGACGGTCGCCCGGTACCAGTCGTGAAACAGCAATCCGGCCAGCAGGCTGAACGCGACCAGCTGGGCAGACAGGGCCAGGACATCGTTGGCGTGGTGGGTCAGGACCATCAGGGGGCGAAGCTTCGGCCATCGGGTGCGGTTGACCCAGCGCCGCGTCACCAGGTTGAGGGTGTCAAACCAGGGATTGGCCAGGCCGAGGAGCAGAAAGGCAGCCAGGCAAAGCAGGGTGGCAATCCAGGGTCCACTCATCCGGCGCGCTCCACGGGCAGCCGGAAGCGCGTGACAACCGGGTAGGCCGCGATACCGGTTAGCGTCCCCGTAACCAGGCCGGTCAGCAGCAGCGGCGGCAGGTAGGTTAAAAGCAGGAGCGGTTCTTGCAGCACCAGGCTGGCGATGGCGACCTGCCCGACATTGTGGGCGGCGGCTCCGGCTAGGCTGATGCCGACGACCGAAAAGACTTTTTCGTGCCCTTGGGCGGCCAGGAGCATGAAGACCAGGGCCAACAGCCCGCCGGCCAGGGAGAACAACAGCGTCGTCGGGCCGCTGATCGCGCCCAGGATCAGGCTGCGCGTGACGACGATCAGGAGCGCGTCCGACCCTTTCAGGCGCAGGACGGCAAACAGCGTCACGATGTTGGCCAGCCCCAG
>JAAZFW010000087.1 GCA_012511525.1 Clostridiaceae bacterium | reverse complement strand
GCGCCCTGGAGGCCGCCATCGCCGTGGCCAGGCAGGTTGAAAGCGATCCGGAGGTCGATTCGGTCGGCCTGGGCGGCATCCCCAACCTGGACGGGATCGTCGAACTGGATGCCGCGGTCATGGACGGGCGCGACCTTTCGATCGGCGCTGTCGCCGCGCTGCAAAACTGCCTCAGCCCGGTCCTGGTAGCCGACCGCGTCCGTACGGCGACCGCGCACCAGATGCTGGTCGGTACGGGTGCGGAGAAGCTGGCCGCCGAAATGGGCCTGGAGCGCACCAGCCTATTGACCGACAAGAGCCTTAAGGCCTGGCAGGAAAGAAAAGCGGCCCTGGAGGCCCGCCAATCCATACCGGTCGGCCACGACACGGTCGGCATCGCCGCGTTGGATCTGGCCGGCAACCTGGCTGCCGCGACCTCGACCAGCGGCATCGCCCTGAAGCTGGCCGGGCGGGTCGGCGACTCACCGCTGACCGGATCCGGCTATTACGCCGACAACGATGTCGGAGCCGCCGCCGCAACCGGCCTGGGCGAGGACATCATGAAGGGCTGCCTGTGCTTTGAGGCGGTTGCCCTGATGCGTTCCGGACTCGATCCGCAATCCGCAGCCGAACTGGCCATCCGGCAGCTGCACCGCCGCCTGGCGCGAACCCGAGACTCTGTCGGCGACATGGCGCTCGTCTGTGCCGACCGGCAGGGCCGTATCGGCGCGGCGGCCAACCATGCCAGCTTCCAGTACGCGGCGGCGGGACCGGGCCAGGTCCCGGCGGTCCGACCGGCACCGCAGGTCGGTTAAGAGGCCATAAACCAATGGCTCATATCTCCGGGAGATTGATATGCCAGGTTGTTCTGGCATCACCCCATGGAGCAACTTGTGATGGCAAGCCATTGGGCGTCCCGGACAGGTGTAACCGAAGTGTAACAGAATCGCCCGGCTGACGGCGAACGCCAGCTTGCCCGATCTGCTATACTAACCGTATCTCATCGTTGGAGGCTTACCATGCTTTACGAACTGCGCGTCTACCACATGCATCCCGGCCGCCTGCCGGCCATCCACAAACGCTTCAGCGAGGTGACACTGGACCTGTTTCGCAAGCACAACATCCATGTGTGCGATTTTTTTGAGGATGCCGAAGGCGCCGAGACCATCTACTATGTCTGCGCGTTCCAGGATCGCGCGGCGCGCGACGCCGCCTTTACCTCGTTCCGCGACGATCCCGACTGGCAGGCGGCCTTTGCCGCCTCGCACGAGGACGGCGGCCCGATCGTCGACCGGGTGGAGAGCTTCTTCATGCAGCGCGTGCCGTACATCCGGCCGGACTGGAAATAAGCGCCAGGCCGGAACACCGTTATATTTGCATTGACAAAGCGGGGAGCCGATTTTAAGATGAAATGGTGAGCATTCCCCGGCCTTATCATGGACTCAGTTAGTCCTGCTTGCTGCATCCGCGGCTTTTTGCCAGCGGAACAAAAAACATTATTCCGTCGTCTAAGCCTTGATCAAGGCCGCATGTCCGCTTGCAGCGTCATCGTTGCGTGATGGTTCATGCCCGGATCAAGTGAGGAGTCAACAGGTGAAACAGCATCGATCGGGAAAGACGCAAACAG
>JAAZFW010000581.1 GCA_012511525.1 Clostridiaceae bacterium | reverse complement strand
CCATCTGCGCTTTGCTGTAGGTCAGGTCCGGGTTCTTGTCAGATAGGCCGAATCCGATCTGGTCGACCGCGATCACCTGGCGATCGCGGGCCAGCTCCGGCATCAATTGGTTAAAGTCATATGACGAGCCCAGAAAGCCATGGATCAGGAGCAGCGGATCGCCGAAATCGCCCGCCTGGCGAAAAGCCAGCTGCGCGCCTTCGATTTCCCGATAAGCAACGCCGGCTGTCAGTTCCTCCCGGAGCGAGCGGTCGACGGCCGGTGCCGCGATCCAGTCGGTGATCGCGAACACCAGCAAGCCCAGCACCAGAACAATTGCAGCCCCGGCCAGCCACCAGCGTTTGAATCTGTGCTTCCTGATTGACATCGCTGGCTCCCCCACTTCCGTTCTGAATACTTCTGTCGTGTACAGAGGCATTATAGCATGCAGGATTGGCCTCTCAAAGTCGTCTCATTGTTCTCAACTGGCTGGCAGCGTATAATTTAAGTATCTCGAAATGCAAGGAGGTGACCGGCATGGCGTCTTTTGCACAGTCCATCCGGCGTGTTTTGTCCGGCGGCGCCCGTTCGCTGATCCGTTTCCCCGCCGCCGGCTTCTGTGCCGTTATGATTACGATCATCGCGACCATCCGGATCTGGGAGCGGGGACCGGAACCGGCCAAGCTGTACGACAGTCTGCAGCTGGCGCTGCTGCTGGCCGGTGTGCTGGCGATGGCGTTGGCCGTGCTGGCCGCCCGACGGCAGAACCGTTTGGCCTGGCTGGTCGGCACCAACCTGGCAGCCCTAGCCGTCGCAGCCGCCGGTTTTCTCTCGCTTTACCTGCCCTCAGGCGAGATCACCATCCGTTCCTTAAGCTGGATCGCCGCCCTGACCCTGATCGCCTTTCTCCTCTTCCTGCTGCTGCTGTCTGCCCGAAACCTGCCGGTCGATTTCAACCAGGGCGCCTATATGACCCTCAAGGCTGCCGTGATTGCGGCCGTCTACACCCAGGTCCTGGTCGGCGGGCTGCTCTTCACCGCGTTCGCGGTCGAATCACTCCTCTATCCGGCTATGGATGAAAAGATCTATCTGACGCTGCTTGTTTGGAGTCTTTTCATCGGGTACATCTTGTTCCTCGGTTATTTTCCCGACCCGCAAAAAGGCCAGGAAGATCCACAGCTGGCCATCGCCTGCGCGCAGCCGCGCTTCATCGTGCTGCTGTTCGCCAACATCCTGATTCCGCTGATCGCTCTTCTGTCCCTGGTTCTGCTGATCTGGGCCCTGCAGGTGCTGACCGGCCGCCAGGAGGTTGAATTTAGTCAACTGTCCGTCATCTTTTCTGCCTATGTGTTCAGCGGCATCTTCCTGATGATCATGACCAGCCGCGATAATCGACGGACGACCCGGCTGTTCCAGCGCCTCTTCCCGGCTGCTGCGCTGCTGTTTTTGGCTTTCGAGGCCTATGTCTGGTTCGGGGAACTGCAGAAACATGGACTTCAGACAGGAACCTACTTCGCCGCCCTGGTCTGGCTGTTTGCCGTCGCCAGCGCGTCGGTGCTGCTGATCGGGTCCGTTAGGCGCTCCCGCATCACGGCATTTATCGCTTCCGGTCTCGCCCTGCTGGCCGTCCTGCCTTTGTCAGGCTTCCTGGACGCCCCGGCGCTGGCCCAGACCGCTCGCCTCAAATCGGCCCTGGTGCGCAACCAGATGTTCATCAACGGCCGTATCGAGCCGGCCAGGCAGGACATCAGTCAGGCTGAAAGGGCCTTGATCTCGGACGCGGTCTTTTTCCTGCTGTATAACGAAGGCTGGCAGGCGGACTGGTTCTCCGAGTCCCTGGATACCACATCCGACT
>JAAZFW010000580.1 GCA_012511525.1 Clostridiaceae bacterium | reverse complement strand
TTCGACCCCAAGCGCGACCACCTTGCTGATCGTCTCGCCCAGGCGATGCAGCGTCTGGTTGTCAAGACCGGTCCCCTTGCTTCCGGCCAGGGCTTCGCCGCTGAGTTTCAATAGGATTCGCTTGTAGGCTGGTTTCATTTCGCAACGCTCCTTGCTTAAAAAAAGGGGGCATGCCCGGCATGTCCCCTTTTGGGTTTTTTACTTGATTTGCTTCATGACCTCTTCGGCGAAATTCTCTTCCCGCTTCTGCAGGCCCTCGCCAAGTTCAAAGCGGACAAAGCGGCGGATGGAAATGTTCTCGCCGACCTGGGCGATCATCTCCTTGACCAGCGTTTCGATCGTCTTGCTGTCGTCCTTGATATAGGCTTGCTCGAGCAGGCAGTTTTCCTGGTAGAACTTGCTCAGGCGGCCGTCGACGATTTTGTCGACGATCTTCTCAGGCTTGCCCTCGTTGAGCGCCTGGTTGCGTACGATCGAGCGTTCCTGTTCGAGCTCGTCCGCCGGCACTTCGCTGCGCGAGACCCAGCGCGGCTTCATCGCGGCGATCTGCATCGCGATATCGCGGACCATGCGCCGGAAATCCTCGTTCTTCGCGGCGAAGTCTGTTTCGATATTGACTTCGAGCAGGACGCCCACGCGTCCGTTGCCGTGGATGTAGGCATCGACGATGCCTTCGGCGGTGACACGCGACATCTTCTTGTCCGCGGAGGCAATGCCCTTTTCCCGCAGCCAGACGATGGCCTTTTCCATATCGCCTCCGGATTCGGTCAGGGCCTTTTTGCAGTCCATCATGCCGGATCCGGTTTTTTCACGCAATTCTTTGATCATATCAACGGTTATAGCCATTGTTTTCCCTCCGTTCAGGCTTCTTCAATCTTATCCGATTCATCGTTGGTCAGCGGTTGTTCGCCGGGCATCTCGATCTGCTCGCCCTGCCGGCCTTCGAGCACCGCTTCAGCCATCTTGCCCGCGATCAGCTTGACCGCGCGGATGGCGTCGTCGTTGCCGGGGATGATGTAGTCGACCTCGTCCGGATCGCAGTTGGTGTCGACAATGCCCACGATCGGGATGTTCAGGCGGCGGGCTTCCAGAACCGCGATATGCTCTTTGCGCGGATCGACGACGAAGACGCAGGAAGGCAGACGGGACATGTCACGGATGCCGCCCAGGTTTTTCTCCAGCTTCTCCATTTCCAGGCGAAGTTTAGCGACTTCCTTCTTGGGCAGCATGTCGAACGTGCCGTTCGATTCCATGTCGGTCAGTTCGGCCAGGCGATCGATGCGCTTGCGGATCGTGACGAAGTTGGTCAGCGTTCCGCCCAGCCAGCGGTTGTTGATGTAGAACATGCCGCAGCGCTCGGCTTCCTCGCGGATCGAGTCCTGGGCCTGCTTCTTGGTGCCGACAAAGAGGACCGAGCCGCCGTTCATGGCGATTTCACGCATGAACATGTAGGCTTCCTCGATTTTGCGCACCGTCTTTTGCAGATCGATGATGTAGATTCCGTTGCGTTCGGTGTAGATGTACTCCGCCATCTTGGGGTTCCAGCGGCGGGTTTGGTGCCCGAAATGGACACCGGACTCCAGCAATTGCTTCATGCTGATTACGGCCATGGTCTTTCCTCCTGTTTTTTCCGCCATGGGGTGCAGCCGATTCCCTTTCGGTTCGGGCAACAGGATCTGCGTTCCCATGTGTGTATTTGAACCTTGGCAATTGTATCATGATCCGGGCGGGCTGGCAAGGGTACGTGCGCGCATTTTGAGCCATTTTGAGCCGTTTTGGTTACAGGTCAGAGGTATAAATGACACAGATCCCTCAAGGCATGACGACTCTGAAAGGAAAACACCGAAATGCTGCGAAAATTAAAAGGCAGCAAATTGCCACTCAACGACACAGCGAGCACTGAA
>JAAZFW010000579.1 GCA_012511525.1 Clostridiaceae bacterium | reverse complement strand
GGTCCATTCCGTCCTGGAGCGGACACCGCCCGAGCTGATGGCAGACATCAGCCAGCGCGGCATCGTGCTGACCGGAGGCGGATCGCTGCTCTACGGGCTGGAGCGCATGCTGGCAGCCAAGATCGGGATCGATGTCGTTGTCGCTGACGACGCCATCTCCTGCGTGGCCATCGGGACCGGTAAGGCGCTGGGCATGATGGACAAGTTCGCCGCCCTCAGCGACAGCTGAACCCCTTTTTACATCAGTCTGATCCGCGAAAGCCGGCCGGTGTCAGCCGGCTTTTGCCTTTATGCCTAAACGGCAGACGGCAGCAAGGCAAATCTATTGTAATTTGTAAGATTCTGCCTGAATCGACGCCCTTTGTCTTGACGTCTTTTTTCACGCGTTTTATAATTAAGTTAATTCCTGATGACAATTTCTGTCTGCCACACGTCGTCTTATTCTGATCAGGCAACCCTGCGGTCAAATTACTCGTGTGTTCATGGATAGTCTGTCAAACCCAGCATTCAAGCTGCTCCCGGGCAGCTCATATGAGGTGATATCATGCCATCAATAAAAATGGCCGGCAAGAGCAAGGAAGACCTTGTGGCCATTGCCCAAATCGCAGGCCTGCTGACGAAGTCACAGGCCCAGCGCATGACCAAGGCCAAGCTCATTGATTTTCTTGAGCAGGAGGATGCGCGGGCAGACTCGGCTACCCATGAGAAAGTCAATCCGCCAGCCGAAACCAAGCCGGAGGAACCCCAAAGCGAGCCGGCGGCCGCACAGCCCGACAGCGCGGCTAAGGAACCGGTCGAACCGGCACCGACCGAACAGCCTGCAGAGCCTGAAAAGCCGGCCGCGCCGGTGCGACGCCGGACACCTGCCCGGAAGGCGAAGAAAGCCGGGAGGCCAGACAGCCAGCAGCTGACACTGGAACAGGCCGTCCAGGCAGCGCCCGAACCGGCGCAGGAGCCCCCCAAAAAGCGCACCGCATCGCGCCGGCGCAAACCGGCTGTCAAAAAAGAACTGCCGGAAAAACCGGTTGAGGAAGTCGCTTCGGCTGAATCTATGATTCCGGCGGCCCCGGAACCGACATCCGCGCCGGCCCCTGCGCCTGTGGCGCAGACGGTCCCGCCCGCGGTCGAGGAGGCCTCTCCGGAAGGTTCGGAAGCTGCCATTGAGAAGGAAGAGGCCGCTGCACAGCACCTGGTCTCCTCCCATCGCAGCGGGCATCGGCCCAGGCCCGGGCAGGCGAGGTCGATGACCCGCATCCCGCGCACCCCGGTTCATGTCAAGCCGGTCCAGCCGGAAGATACGGCAGAAGAGACACCGGAAAAAGCCGAACCGGCCCCGAGCGCGGCGGAGTCGACATCCCCCGAAGCCCAGACGGCCGAGTCCGACGAGCCGCAGGCAGAAAAGACAGAACAGCCGTCTGATCAGCCCAAGAAGCAGGCGGCGGATACCACGGATGTACAGGGCGGGGTTCTGGAGATCATGCCGGACGGCTACGGGTTCCTGCGCAAGGACAATTACCTGCAGGGCAACAAAGACATCTATGTGCCGCCGCAATACATCCGCCGTTTCGGCCTGCGCCCGGGCGATTTCGTCACCGGCCCGGTCCGATTGCAACGGGAGAACGACCGCTACCAGGCATTGCTCTATATTAAGGATGTCAACGGGATGCCGCCGGAAAAAATGATCCGCCGGCCGCATTTCGACCGCCTGACGCCGATCTATCCCGACGAGCGTTTTGTCCTGGAAACGACGCGCAACGAGCTCTCGACCCGCATTATCGACCTGGTCGCGCCGATCGGCAAAGGCCAGCGCGGCATGATCGTTTCGCCCCCCAAGGCCGGCAAAACCATCCTGCTGCAGAAGATCGCCAACGCCGTCAGCATCAACAATCCGGACACCAAGCTGATCGTCCTTCTGATCGACGAGCGTCCGGAAGAAGTGACGGACATGCAGCGGTCGATCAACGGCGAAGTGGTCTACTCGACATTCGACAAAACGCCTGAGAACCACACCAAGGTGGTCGAGCTGGTGCTCGAGCGGGCGATGCGCCTGGTCGAGCTGAAGCAGGATGTCATGATCCTTCTGGACAGCATGACGCGGTTGGCCAGGGCCTATAACCTGACGATCAACCCCACCGGCCGGACACTGTCCGGCGGCCTGGATCCGGGTGCCCTATATGGGCCCAAGCGCTTTTTCGGCGCGGCCCGCAACATCGAGAACGGCGGCTCCTTGACGATCATCGCCACATCCCTGATCGAGACCGGTTCGCGGATGGATGAGGTCATTTTCGAGGAGTTCAAGGGCACGGGCAACATGGAGGTCTATCTGGACCGCAAGCTGTCCGAGAAACGCATTTTCCCCGCCATCGACATCAACAAGTCGGGAACGCGCCGCGAGGAGCTTTTGATGAACAGCCGCGAGCTCGATGCCGTCTGGACGATCCGCAAGGCGTTCGGGCAGCTGGACACGTCGGCTGTCACGGAGGCGATCATCAACTTGCTTTTGAAAACCAAGAACAACGAGCACTTCATCTCGTCTGTCAATGTGTCATTTAACGACAAGAATGTCTTCGAGGCGATGCGCGGCACCCGCCCCGGCCAGACGCAGGGCGGCAACGGGAATTCCGAACGTCCGGGTTACGGCGGTGGCGGATCCTATAACACCACCGGCTACAACAGCAACTACCGGCGCTATGGCACGGCCAGCAACGATGATGATTGACAAGGCGCCGAAAGTATAATAGAATCGACTCCGCAATGTCTGATTTTGGTGCGGCATACGTGTCGAGGCACACAGCGTGGACACGCGCCGCATCTTTAGAGAGGTGAAACGAACATGAAGGAAGGTATCCATCCGAAATATGGCAAAGCCGTGGTCAAGTGTGCCTGCGGTGAAACCTTTGAGACCGGATCGACCAAGCAGAACCTCAGCGTGGATATCTGCTCCAAGTGTCACCCGTTCTTCACGGGCCGCCAGAAGCTGGTTGACACCGGCGGGCGCGTTGACAAGTTCAAGAAGCGCATGGAACAGAAATAAGCTGCTGCCGGGGGGAGGTTTGGTGAAAGTCAGACCTCCCTTTTGTTCAAGCATTCATGACGAGGTTGCGTGATGAAGAAAAAAGAACTCGCTCTGCAGGATCCTGAAAGCACAACGTGCCGGCGTAAAACGACGATCGGCGGCCAGGCCCTGATCGAAGGCCTGCTGATGATCGGGCCGGAAAAGAAGGCGATGGCCGTCCGGCTGCCTGACGGATCCATCTCGGTCGAGGCGATGCCGATGGTTCAGTTCAGCGGCATGGCCAACTGGCCGTTTGTGCGCGGCAGCATCCGCCTTTTCCGCCAGCTGGTCAGCGGGACCAAGGCCCTGCTGCGATCGGCTGAACTATCGGACGATGAGACGGTGCCGGAGCAGGACCAGAAAGACAAGCCGGGCAAGCTGGGACAGCGTATCGACGCGTTCCTCGCCGGCCACCCGCAACTGATGCTGTACGGGTCGGCGACGCTCGGGATTTTGTTTTCAGTCGCGCTGTTTATCTTGCTGCCCAATTTACTGACCTCCGGCATCAGCCAGCTGAGCGGATTGGGACGGGAAGGTGCGAGCCGCGGCACGACGGTCCTGCTTAACCTGATCGAAGGCCTGATCCGGATCAGCCTGTTTATCGGTTACCTGGCGCTGGCCAATAGGATGAAAGAAATCCGGCGGGTCTGGATGTACCACGGCGCGGAGCACAAGACCATCGCCTGCTACGAGGCCCAGCAGCCGATGACGGTCGATAACGTGCGCGCGTTCAGCCGGTTCCATCCCCGCTGCGGCACTGCTTTCCTTTTCCTGGTCATCCTGATCAGCATCATCATTTTTACGCTGGTCGGCTGGTGGGGCCGCTGGATAAACCTGCTGATCCGCTTTGCCCTGGTGCCGCTGGTCGCCGGAATCGCCTACGAGATTATCCGCCTGGCCGGCCGGTATGACAATGCCGTGACACGCCTCATCTCCAGGCCGGGCCTCTGGCTGCAGCGCTTGACCACTGCCGAACCCGACGACAGCATGCTGGAGGTTGCGATCGCCGCGCTGGATGCCGTCAGACCGATGCGCAGCGACAGCGACCGCTGGTGATCAACCGGCACGAAGCGGCAACGGTCCGGTCGATCCGCCGCGAACTGGCCGGTCAACTGGTCCTCGCCGCCATCGACGAGGCCAGGCACGAAGCGCTCCTGATGGTTGCCGCAACGCTGGAACTTCCGATTTCCCGGCTGCTGGCCGAGCCCGACCGCCCGGTGTCGCAAGATGAGGCCAGGTTGCTTCATCAGCTGGCAAAACGACGGGCCGCACGTGAGCCGCTCGCGTATATCCTGGGCCGGACCGTGTTCTCCGGTTTGGATTTTTCAGTCGGCCCCGGCACCCTCATCCCGCGGCCGGACAGCGAGATCCTGGTCGAGACGGCCCGCCGCTGCCTGGCTGAGCGCGGCAGCCCCGGTCCGGTCCGGCTGCTCGACACCTGCACCGGATCCGGCGCCGTTGGCATCAGCCTGGCTTGGCAGCTGGACCGGGATGGCTATCAGGTTCGGCTCTGCCTGGTCGACCGCGAACCCGACGCCCTGGCCTGGGCGCGAATCAACAGCCATCTGCTGCCCGAACGTGTCGCGCTGCGCCTGGTGCAGGCAGACCTCTTTCCCCAGGGCGAGGCTCTATTCGATCTGATCACCGCGAATCCGCCCTATATTCCAAGCGGTCAGATTGGTGAGCTGATGCCTGAAGTCTCCGGTTACGAACCCCGGTCAGCCCTTGACGGCGGTCCGGACGGCTTGGCCTTCTATCGCCGCCTGGCCCGGGAAGCGCCCGCGCACCTTGTCTGCGGCGGATTCCTGGCCCTCGAACACGGATATGACCAGGCCGGGGCTGTTTCTGCTATACTGACTGAAAAAGGGTTTGCCGTCCGTCCGTCCGTGCCTGATTTTGGCGGCCATTTGCGCGTCACGGTCGGACAAGCGGCGCCGTGAGGAGGACGATCCATGCCAGGGCGCTTTCACCTCTATCCGTTCAAGACCGGAGAGATCCTGCGGATGAAGAAACCGCATCCTTGCGGCAGCTTTCTGTGGCAGGTCGAACGCGCGGGCGCCGAGATAACCCTGAAGTGCCTGACTTGCGGCCGTGTTGTCCAGTTGACGCGGGCCAAGCTGGAGAAGGCCGTCAAATCGGTTCAAGACGAACCCGTTATAGCGTCAGGGCCAGCCGTCACGGCGCCCGATGCAAAAAAAACGTCTCCGACCGGAAAAGTTGTCCGGATGGCCGGCGCGCCGCCGCCCCGGCCGACAGATCGCAATAAGGAGCGTGACAAAGATGCCGAACGCACTTGAACCGCTGCTGGACTGGCTGGAACGCCTGGAAGGCAGCCAGATGGCCGACTGGCAGATGCTGCCGGACATCGGATTGTACATGGACCAGGTGCAGACCTATATCGACCGCCAGCTGGGCCTGTACCTCAAGGACGAGCAGGACCGCCTGCTGACGGCCGCGATGATCAACAACTACATCAAGGACAACCTGATCCCGCGTGCCGAGGGCAAGAAATACCATCCGGTTCACCTGGCCCTCCTGATGATCACCGCCGCGCTCAAGCCTGTCCTGTCCATGCAGGATCTGAACAAGCTTCTTGACGGTTGCCGCGAGTCGGAGGATGCGTCCCGGCTCTACCAGTACTTCCTCAATGTCCACAGCCACTGCCTGAAGACCAGTGCCGCCGACGTGCGGGACATTTTGAGCCATCTGCAGGCCCAGGATCTCGACGAACAGGGGCAGCGCACGGCGCTGCGCAAGCTGGCGCTTGAACTGAGCGTGGAGGCACGCATGCGCGTGCTGGTCGTGGAGAAGCTGCTGGATGCCCTGGATCAGCTGGCCGCAGGAGAAAAGGCAGAGCCGGCCGCGGAAGGGAAAAAGAAAAAGTGAGGAGTAGACCCGCCTGTCATGTTCGAACAACTGAAGGTTCTGGCGAACCGATTCGATGAACTGAATATCCTGCTGGCCGACCCCGCCGTCATCGCGGACCAGAACCGTTACCTGCGCCTGGTACAGGAACATGCCGATTTGGAACCGGTCGTGCACGACTATCAAGAATGGTCAGGTCTTGGCGATGCGATCGAGCAGCATCGGCGGCTCCTGACTGATTCGGATGACCAGGAATTTCGGGAGTTGGTCCGCGACGAGCTCGCACAGCTGGACACCCGGATGCGCGAACTGGAAGAGCGCCTCAACGAGGCGGTGAGTCCGAAGGACCCCAATGACGCGCGAAATGTCGTCATGGAGATCCGGGCCGGCGCCGGCGGTGAAGAGGCGGCCCTGTTTGCGGCGGTGCTCTACCGCATGTACAGCTTGTATGCCGACAGCAGGGGCTGGCATGTCCAGATGGTCGATGTCCACGAGACGGAGATCGGGGGTTTCAAGGAAGCGGTTTTCCTGGTCGAGGGGCGGGGAGCCTATTCGCGGCTGCGTTTCGAAAGCGGTGTGCATCGCGTGCAGCGCGTCCCGGTCACGGAGTCAGGCGGTCGCATCCACACATCGACCGTGACGGTCGCCGTACTCCCGGAAGCGGACGATGTCGAGGTCTCGATCAATCCCAACGACCTCGAGATTGACACTTTCAGGGCGTCGGGCGCCGGCGGGCAGCACGTCAACCGGACCGATTCGGCCATCCGCATCACCCACAAACCGACCGGCCTCGTGGTGACCTGCCAGGACCAGCGCTCGCAATACAAGAACAAGGACAAGGCGATGGCGGTGCTGAAAGCCAGGCTGCTGGAGCGCGAGACCGCGCAGCAGGCCGGAACGATTGCCGATGACCGGCGCAGCCAGGTGGGCACCGGGGATCGAAGCGAGCGGATCAGGACCTACAACTATCACCAGGGGCGGGTCACGGACCACCGCATCGGCCTGACGCTCTATCGCCTGGAGAGTGTCCTTGGCGGCGATATCGATGAAATTTTAAATGCCCTGATGACGGCGTCCAAGAGCCGGCAGAGCACGGGCGAGGCGGCACCATGAGCTCAGGAGGACTAGAACTTAAGCTGATCCAGATTGACCCCGAACAGATCGACGACGAAAAGCTGCTGCCGGCAGCCGAAGCCTTGCGCCGCGGCCAACTGGTGGCTTTCCCGACCGAGACGGTATACGGGCTCGGCGCCGATGCTAACGACCCGGCGGCGGTTGCCCGCATTTTCGCGGCCAAAGGCCGGCCCCCGGACAATCCCCTGATCGTTCACCTGGCCGACCCGGACCAGCTGGGCTCCGTGGCGCGGCAGATCCCGCCTTTGGCCCTGCGCCTTCTTGAGGCTTTCGCGCCGGGGCCGCTGACGCTTGTTTTGCCCCGTTCATCTCATGTTCCCGATATCGTCACGGCCGGCCTGGACACGGTCGCCGTCCGTTTCCCGGCCCATCCCGTCGCCAGGCGGCTGCTGCAGCTGGCCCGCGTGCCGGTTGCCGCACCATCGGCCAACCGCTCCGGGCGTCCCAGCCCGACACGGGCCTGGCATGTCCTGGAGGATTTGGGCGATCGCATTCCTTTCCTGATCGACGGCGGCCCGTGCGAGTACGGCCTCGAGTCGACCGTCCTGGACCTGAGCACGGGAAAGCCCGTGATCCTGCGGCCCGGTTCGATCACGGCGGAAGACATCGCCTCGGTTGCCGGCCTGCCTGTGTCAGCGGTGCTGCCGGATAGGTCGGACGGATCGGCTGCGCCGCGTGCGCCCGGGATGAAATACCGCCATTACGCGCCCAGGGCCCGTGTCCAGATTTTCCAGCCGCCGCAAACGGATCGCGAGCGCGAAGACTTGGATAACCAGATTCGGGCCTTGACAGGCGAGGGGAATCGGGCGGGCCTGTTTGCCAGCCGGGCGACGCTTGACGGGTTGAAATCGGCCTGCAGATTGCTGGATGCGGGTGCGAAGGACCTGGCGGCGCTCCCGCCGGGAAGCTGCGCAGGCTTTGCTTACGGGCTTTATCCGGACCCGGTCGCGGCAAGCCGCCATTTGTTTGACGGGCTGCGATTGCTGGATCGCCTGGCCTGCGATGTCATCTTTGCCGAAGGGATGCCGGAAGAAGGCGTCGGAACGGCTTACATGAACCGGCTGCGCAAGGCAGCCGGCCAAGCAGCCCCGGTCCTCTTTGTCTGCACCGGGAACACGTGCCGCAGCCCGATGGCCGCTGCACTCTACAACCTGCTGCGCAAACCGTCGGATGCCCCCGGGCAGTCGGCCGGAATCTCGGCCATGCCGGGGGACTTGGCCTCACCCGGCGCACTGGCCGCAATGAACCAGGACTACCGGATCAGCCTTGCGGCACACCGTGCTCGCCGGCTGACAGATGGCCTGATGGACGAAGCCGGGCGCATCCTGACCATGACGGCCGGACAGAAAAAGGCCTTGTTGGCCATCCGGCCGGATCTTGCCTCGCGCATCCAGACGCTGGGTGAAGCCGCCGGCCTGCCCGAGGCGGATGTTCCCGACCCGTACGGCCGCAGCGTTTGGCAATACCAGGCGACAGCGGCCAAGCTGGAGCAGCTGATCCGATCTTTTTTGGAAAAAGAGACGTAAATGGCCTGCAGCCCCATGACAGAATGGCCATCGTCCGGCAAAATAGAGCCACACAGGAAGGAACAGGCCGCTTGCCCGGCACGCCGAGCCCGGAAATTCAGCTTGACGGAAGATGGTGGTCATGCTATAGTCTTTTGTGCTGTGTCTCTACACAGCTGATTTTTCCTCGCTCTGCAAGCAGCAGAGCCGCTAGTCCAGGAGGAGGTGATACGATTGGCCAGAAAATACCAAGCCATCTACATTCTGAACCCCGCCATGGGAGAAGAGGCGATCCAAGCGACGTCTGAAAAGATCGAGGCGCTTGTTGCCGCTTCCGCAACAGTGGAAAAGGTCGATGTCTGGGGTCGGCGCAGGCTCGCTTATGAAATCAACGACCAGAAAGAGGGACATTATGTCCTGATCGATTTCAGTGCGGACACGGAGTTTCCCAAGGAGCTTGAGCGCGTGCTCAAGATAACGGAAGGCGTCCTGCGGTACCTGGTAGTCCGTACAGACGACTGAACAGACAGTCAGAAAGGCAAGTGTTATGAACAAAGCAATTTTGATGGGCCGATTGACACGTGATCCTGAGCTGCGCACAACGGCGAGCCAGATTCCGGTGTGCTCGTTCACACTGGCCGTTGATCGCCGCTTCAAGAATGCGAGTGGCGAGCGGCAGGCGGATTTTATCCCGGTTGTCACCTGGAGGCAGCAGGCGGAGTTTTGCGCCAAGTATTTCCGCAAAGGGTCGCGGATGGCCGTTGTCGGCACCATTCAGACCCGGAGCTGGGACGATACGGAAGGCAAGCGGCATTCTGCCACGGAAGTGATCGCGGATGAAGTCTATTTTACGGAGTCCAAACGCAGCGATAACAGCGAACCGTCCGGCCAGACAAACACCCAGTCCCAGTCCGGCAATGCGGGCGGCGAAGGATTCTTCCCCGGCTCTGACGACGACACGACACTGCCTTTTGACATCTGATCCACTGACCTTATTTTACGAAAGGAGATATTCCCATGGCAGATATGAGACGTGGCAGCCGGGATGGAGACCGTGACGGTTCCCGCCCGATGCGGCAAAGGCGCTCCCGGCGCAAAATCTGCACATTCTGCGCCGATAAAATCGAGCATATCGAATTTACGGATACCGGCAGGCTGCGCAAATTCATTTCAGAACGCGGCAAGATCCTGCCCAAGCGGATGTCCGGCAATTGCGCCCGGCACCAGCGTGAGCTGACCATCGCGATCAAGCGGGCCAGGCACATCGCCCTGTTGCCCTTTTCCGGCGAATAGTCCGGGTACGCCCAAAAGTCCAGCCGCGGATTTTCTCTTGGGGAAATCCGCGGTTTTGCATTTTTCAAGACCGTTCCGGCACTGCCGGGAAGAACCGCTTTATGATACAATACGAAGACATAAACAGGACGATCAATCCTAAGACGGGAGGGACGCAGCATGAAAGTGATCCTGCTTGAGGATGTCAAGGGGCTTGGCAAGGTGGACGACATTGTCGAAGTCCACGACGGCTATGCCCGCAATTTCCTCTTTCATAAAAAACTGGCTCTCGAGGCGACACCCGCCAATCTGAACGTGGTTAAAACACGCAAAGATGCTGAGAAAGTCCGCCAGGCGCGCGAGTTGGCCCAGGCACGCGAGATCAAGGCCAGCATCGACGGGAAGGTGATCACACTGCCGATCAAGTGCGGCGAAGGCGGACGGCTCTACGGTTCGCTGACCACCATGGACATCGCCGCCGCTTTGGAAAAGGCGGGGCACAAGGTGGACAAGCGGGGCATCACCATCCACAGCCAGGTCAAGACGCTGGGCGACTACGATGTCGACGCCCGATTGCACACGGACGTGACCGCCCGGTTCAAGATCCGCGTGGTCGCTGAAACATGAGAAAGGCTGCCCATGGCGCCAGATGAGACCAAAAAAGCGGCCGGCGCCCTCGTGCCGCCCAGCAATCAGCAGGCTGAGCAATCCGTCCTGGGCTGTGCCCTGTCCGGTGAGCGTCCCCTGGCTGAGATCACGGCCATGCTTAAAACCGAGGACTTGTACCGGCCGCAGCACCGCCTGATCTACGACGCGATCTGCACGCTTTACATGGACAGCAAGCCTGTCGACATCATCACGGTCAGCGACATGCTTGAAAACCGCGGCCAGCTGGAGCAGGCCGGCGGCTTGTCCTATATCAGCTCGCTGCCGGACGCCGCCCCCCTGGTGTCCAACGCCGCCCACTATGCGGACCTGGTGCGCCAGAAAGCCATCCTGCGCCGCCTGATCAGCACCATGCAGGAAATTTCCGGCCTGTGCTACAACGACCCGGATGATGCGGACCTGCTCCTGGACGTCGCAGCCAAGCGGATCTACGAGATTCGGGAGAATCGCGACATCAGCGGCTTCGAAAGCATCAAGGAAATCATGGGCCGAACCGTCAACGAACTCGCTGCCATCGCGCGCGGCCAGCCGCGCCAGAAGTTGGTACTAACCGGATTCAGCCAGCTCGACCGCATCCTGGGCGGCCTGCGTCCGGGTGGCCTGATCATCGTCGCGGCCCGCCCGGCGATGGGCAAATCGGCGTTTGCCCTCAACATCGCCCAGAAGGCGGCGACGCTGCACCACGTGCCGGCGGCCATCTTCAGCCTGGAGATGTCCAAGGAGGAGATCAGCAACCGGCTTCTTTCCAGCCAGTCGCTGGTCAATGCCCGGTCGCTCAGTTCCGGCGAGCTGCTGCCCGAGGACTGGGAAAAGATTGCCCGGGCCCTGCCGCCGCTCTACGCGTCGCCGATTTACATCGATGACCGTTCCGGTACAAGCGTCATGGAGATGATGTCCAAGTGCCGCCAGCTCAAGCTTGAGAACAAGCTGGGCCTTGTCATCGTCGATTACCTGCAGCTGATGAACGCCAGTCAGTCCCGCACCGAAAGCCGTCAGCAGGAGATATCGGAGATCTCGCGCACACTCAAAATCATGGCCCGCGAGCTGTCGGTGCCAGTGATCGCCCTGTCCCAGCTGAGCCGTGCCTGCGAGATGCGCTCCGAAAAGAAGCCGCTCCTTTCGGACCTGCGCGATTCAGGCGCCATCGAGCAGGATGCCGACGTGGTCATTTTCCTGTACCGCGAGAAATACTACGCCACCGAGCAGGCCGTCACCGAAACGGAAGACGCCGAAATTATCATCGCCAAGAACCGCCAGGGTGCGACCGGGAGTATGCAGCTGGGCTGGTGGCCGAAATACACGCTGTTCTTTGAAAAAGACGACGGGCGGATCCCCAGCGAACCACCGCCCTATTCGGCATGATGTGCCCGGGCATGCCGGTCCCTGGCTGCACGGATTCCTTGCTGGATAAAGTCCGCCAGTTCATCGCGGATCATCATCTGGTTTTGCCTGGCAGTCATGTCGTGGCCGCCGTCTCCGGCGGGGCCGATTCGCTGGCCCTTCTTTATCTGCTCCACGAACTTCGCAATGAGCTCCTGTTTACCCTCAGCTGCCTGCATGTCCACCATGGCTTACGCGGCACCGAGGCCGACCGTGACTGCGCCTTTGTCGAGGCCAGCTGCCGGGATCTGGCGGTTCCCTTCATGGCCCGTCATGTCGCTGTCAGCCAGCTGGCCGCAAAAAAACGCCAGGGCCTGGAGCAGGCTGCCCGGGAAGCCCGGCGCGACGTCTATCGGGAGATGGCAGAACGCGCGCCGCCCGGCCAGCCGCTGCGCATCGCCCTGGCTCATCAGCTTGACGACCAGGCGGAAACGGTGCTGATGCACCTGGGCCGGGGTTCCGGTCTGGATGGCCTGGTCGGCATGCGCCCCCTGGACGGTTCCCTGATCCGCCCGCTGCTTGACTGCCGCAGGCACGAATTGGAAGGCTATCTCGAATCGCACCAGCTCTCCTGGTGCCACGATCGGACCAATGACGAAGACTTCACCATCCGCAACCGCCTCCGCCACCAGGTTCTGAACCGCTGGCAGGAGGCGTTGGGCTACGATCCGGTGCCGCTGCTCGGCCGCGCGGCAGCGAATTTGGCCTGCGAGCTGGATTTTTTGCAGAAAGCCGGCGAGAAAGAACTGGCCCGATGCCTTAGCCCCAAGGGCCTGGATGGCGCCGCACTTCATGCGCTGCATCCGGCCATGCAAACGCGTGTCCTGCGGCGTTACTGGAGCCTTGTGACCGGTCACGGCCAGGATCTGGGTCAAAAGCATGTGCTGGCCTGGCTGAACTGGCTTGACAGGGCCCGGTCCGGGCAGCGGCTCGATCTGCCGCATGGGCAGTCCGTCATATATGATAACGGCTTTTTCCGCATCCAAAGCGGTGCTTTGCCCCCGGCTGATGTCCCGCTTCCGGTTCCACTCAGCGTGCCGTCCAGCATGATCCTCGAACCGTTTCAAGTACGGGTGTCCGCCGCGTTCGTTGAGAATGGCCAGGAGATCGTTTATAATGGCGCAGTGGCCTGTTTCTGGTATGAGCGCGTTCGGCACTGCGTCTGGCGCACGCGCATGCCCGGCGACCGGATTCATCCGGGCCGCCGCCAGGTGGGCAAGCCGCTCAAAAAGTACCTGCAGGAGCGGCGGGTGCCTGTTGCGGATCGGGACCGCTGCCTGCTTCTGGCTGACGGCGCGGAAATTGCCTGGGTGCCAGGCCATGAAGTCGGCGCGGCGTACGTTGCCTGGCCCGGTGAGAGCGGCGAAGGCCGACGGGTTGTCCTGCGGGTGGACAAGCTGGGCGAAAAATCGTAACAGGTGCACTGGCCGGAAACCGTCCGGTCAGGTAAAATAACATCTTAGGCTAAATGGGAGGCTGCGGATTAATGGCCAAGTTTATTAAAGAAATCCTGATTCGGCGCGAGGAAATTGCCGCGATGTGTCAGCGCCTCGGCGGAAAAATATCTGCCGACTACGCCGACAGGGAAGTGATCCTGATCGGGGTGCTGAAAGGCGCTTACGTTTTCATGGCCGATCTGGCGCGCCACCTGACAATCCCTTGCCGCATCGACTTCATGTCTGTTTCCAGCTATGGCAGCGGAACGCGTTCCTCGGGCGTGGTCCGCATCACCAAGGACCTTGACATGGACATCACCGGCAAGCATATCATCATCGTCGAGGATATCGTCGACACCGGGTTGACACTCAACCACCTGCGCCAGCTGCTCGGCACCAGAAAGCCGGCCAGCATCGCCGTCTGCACGGCTTTTGACAAGCCGGAACGGCGTAAAGTCAATGTGACGGTCGAGTATGTCGGCATGCAGATTCCTGATGAATTCATCGTCGGTTACGGGCTGGATTTTGACGGCAAGTACCGCAATCTGCCAGATATTTCGATTCTGGGTGACGACAGTCAAGGAGGCGCTCAATGAAACCAAAACGGGCTATGAACGGGATGTCCTTTTACATCATCCTGCTGGCGGTCATTATTTTTGTCTCGTTCTTCATGTCACGGATGACCCAGCCCGACCAGGTCGCGCTGTCGGATCTGACCAACGAGATCAACAGCGGCCGGGTCAGCAAGGTCAACGTCGTCGGGACGCGCGTCGACATTTATTATGAGAAAACCGACACAACCCCGGCACGGACCGTCAGCAAGTCGATTTCACCCCTCTGGCTGGACGATTACCTCGAGATCCTGATCGACGCCCAGGCGACCGGCAAGATCAAGAGCTATGATTACATCGAACCGACCGACATCACGGGCTGGCTGAACATCATCCTGATCCTGGTGATGGTCGTCGGCATGGGCGCCTTCATCTGGTTCACGTATTCTCGCCAGGCCGGCGACGGGCGCAACGCCATGAGCTTTGGCCGCAGCCGGGCCAAGCTCAACGACCCGGCCAAGAACAAAGTCACTTTCCAGGATGTCGCGGGTGCGGATGAGGAGAAGGAAGAGCTGCGTGAAGTGGTCGACTTCCTGAAAAATCCCAAAAAATACGCCGACCTCGGTGCCAAAATCCCGCGCGGCATCCTCCTGGTCGGTTCCCCCGGTACCGGCAAGACGTTGCTGGCCAAGGCTGTGGCCGGTGAAGCCGGCGTGCCTTTTTTCTCGATCAGCGGTTCTGATTTCGTCGAGATGTTCGTCGGTGTCGGCGCCTCGCGCGTCCGCGACCTGTTCGAGAACGCCAAGAAAAACGCGCCCTGCATCGTCTTCATCGATGAGATCGACGCGGTCGGCCGGCATCGCGGCGCCGGCATGGGCGGCGGTCACGACGAGCGCGAGCAAACACTCAATCAGCTGCTGGTCGAGATGGACGGCTTCGGCCCCAACGAAGGGGTCATCGTGATGGCCGCGACCAACCGGCCTGACATCCTCGACCCCGCCCTGCTTCGCCCCGGCCGGTTTGACCGCCGGATCACGGTGATGCGGCCGGACATCAAGGGCCGCGAGGAAATCCTCAAAGTGCACGCCCGCAACAAGCCACTCGACCCGACCGTCGACCTCAGGGAGATCGCCAAGATCACGCCCGGCTTCACGGGCGCCGACCTGGCCAACCTGCTTAACGAAGCCGCCCTGCTGGCGGCACGGCGCGGCTCGAAATCGATCATCTATGCTGACATCTCCGAAGCGGTCTTCAAGATCATGATCGGCCCGGAAAAGAAGAGCCGCATCATCAGCGAGAAGGAACGCAAGCTGACCGCCTACCACGAGTCGGGGCATGCCATCGTCCTGCGCTCCGTTTCCGAGACGGATAAGGTCGAACGCGTTTCGATCATCCCCGCCGGCACCGCCGGCGGCTACACGGCGCACAAGCCGCACGAGGATACGTACTACGCCACCCGCAACCAGCTGATGGCCCAGATCATGATCTCACTGGGCGGCCGGGCGGCCGAAGAGCTCATCTTCGGCGAGGTCAGCACCGGCGCCTCCAACGACTTGCAGGCCTGCAACAGCATCGCCCGCGACATGATCACCAAGTACGGCATGAGCGAAAAGCTGGGCAACCTGGTGTTTGGCAGCGATTCGGAGGTCTTTCTGGGCAAGGACTATGGCCACGTCCAGAATTACAGCGAGAAGCTGGCGGGCGTGATTGACGAGGAAGTCAAGCTGATCATCGACCAGGCCTATGAAGATGTCAAGCGGATCCTGACCGAGAAGATGGATCTGCTCCAGGCACTGGCCAAGACGCTGCTTGAGAAAGAGAAAATCGAAGGCAGCGAGTTCGAGGCGATCTACCAGCAATACAGCCAGACAGCCGATTCGGCGGTTGAACTTAAGCCAACGCTGCCAACGGGTGACGAGCCGCAGCCTGCCGCGCCGTAAAACGGATAGAGACAATTACGGTTAAGGACAAAAAAAGACCACCCGCACGGGTCAACCTCCGATGCGGGTGGTCTTTTGTTGTTGCGGTTCAGCTGTCCAGGTGGCTGGTCCGGCCGGTCAGGTCATCGGCAAAATCGCGGATGTTTTCTGGCCCCATGACCAGGATGACATCGCCGGGGCCGGCGCGTTCGTCCAGCCATTGCCGGATCTGGGCGAAGTTCTCGCCAAACCAGGCCTGCCCGCCGAGGGCGTTGATCCGTTCGGCCAGCATGCGTGAACTGACCTCCCCCGTGTTGGTTTCGCGGTCGCTGTAAATCTCGGAAAAGATGATCTGTTCGCTGTCCTTCAAGGCTGCGACATAGTCGTCAAACAGAACCTTGACCCGGCTGAAAGTCAGAGGCTGGAACACGACCCAGAGGTGGCGGTGGTCGAGCAGCCTTGCCGCGGCCATCGTCACACGGGCCGCGGCCGGATGGTGCGCGTAATCGGCGATCACGCGCGAGCCGCGGTAGGTACCGACCTCGGTAAAGCGCCCTTCTGCGCCCTGGTAGCGGTTGAGAACCGTCTCGGCAGCGCCAAAATCTGCCCCGTTCTGATGTGCGCAGGCGACCGCCGCCAGTGCGTTCGCCACGTTATGCCGGCCGGGAACCTGAAGGCGGATCTGGCAGCGGCACTGCCCGTCGAACCAGATTTCGAAACGGGGCAGGCCGCCTTCATAGGACAGGTTACGGCACTGGTACGTCGGTACCGGACAGCCTTGTGCCGGCGGATTGTCTTCGAAGCCGAACGTGGCCAGGCGCGGCATCGGGCGATCCGATTGCCTTAAGCGATCCAGCATGACGGCAACATGGGGGTCAAAGTCGGGCACGACCAAAAGACCATCGGCCGGCAGCGCGGCACTAAAGGTGTAAAATGCCTCGATGACCGCGTCCAGGCTGGCAAAACAGTCGACATGGTCAAAGTCGATGTTCAATACGGCTGCCGTTGTCGAATAGAACTGCAGGAAGCTGTTCATGTATTCGCAGGCTTCTGAGACCATCAGGTTACGGTTGCTGCCGCTGCGCACTGTGCCGTGAAACTGGCGCAGTTCAGCACCCAGGTGCACCGTGGGGTCCAGACCCGCCTCGATCAGGATCAGCGAGCAGATCGCCGTGGTCGTGGTCTTGCCGTGTGTCCCGGCGATGTTGACGACCCGGTTGTAGAAGCGGTTGAGCCAGCCGAGAAAACGCGCCCGGTCGATGACCGTGATGCCACGTTCGCGGGCCCGCCTCAACTCCGGGTTGTCGTCGTGCACCGCCGCGGTATGCACGACCAAATCGGGCTGAAACTGGTCGATCCAGGCCGCGTCATGCCCCTGCCAGACCGTGATGCCGCGTGACGCGATATCCCGGGTGCGGTGATTCAGGTTGCGATCGGAACCGGCCACGACATAGCCGTCCGACTGGGCGATTTCTGCCAGCCCGCTCATGCTGATGCCGCCGATGCCGACAAAAAAGATACGGGCGCCTGCCCGCAGCATTTGCCACTCCGTCATGAAGGGAACACCATCCTTTCCGGTTTATTGTATCACAGATTACGGAAAAATCAGATCACGATCATGTATCATTTTGCAGTAAACGGAAGGTTTAAATTTGTCGTATTTGTCTGGTGTACGCTGCTGAAACCACGTGTTAATCGTGCTATAATTAATTGTATAAGTTACACGCAAATAACGGTTATATTTTTGACCTAACCTGACATAACGTAGAAGACTGGAGGCGTCATCATGGAAATTACCAGCATCACAATCCGGAAAATGGGCAGCGAAGGAAAGATGAAAGCTATTGTGTCCGTAACATTTGACCATTCGTTTGTCGTACATGACATCAAGGTGATCGAAGGCAACAACGGTTATTTTATCGCCATGCCCAGCCGCAAGACTCAAGATGGCGAATTCAAGGACATCGTCCATCCGATCAATTCCGAGTTCCGCGAGAAACTGTCAGGACAGGTTCTCGGCAAGTATTTTGAAGCGCTTGAGATTGCGGAAGCCCAGATGGAGCATCCCCCGGAAGCCGAAGGCGTCTGACCCCGGCTGTTACGCCGCCTTGAACTGACAAGCCCGGTTTTTGCCTTTGCGGCGGCCGGGCTGTGTTATAATGGGGCGCGAGACAACAGAGCGGACGCTTTGCTCGAGAAAGGACTGATTTTCGTGTCGACGTATTTACTCTCGCTCGACGAAGGGACAACCAGCTGCAGGGCGATTCTTTTTGCCGAGGACAGCCGGATTGTCAGCAGCACCCAGCAGTCGTTCCGCCAGTTCTATCCACAGCCGGGCTGGGTCGAGCATGACCCGGAGGAAATTTTAAAGGCACAGATCGCCGTGGTTCAAGACACGATCGCCAAGTCGACGGTCGATCCGGCCCAGATAGCAGGTATCGGGATAACCAATCAGCGGGAGACGCTCGTCGTTTGGGACAAAGCCAGCGGCCGGCCGGTCCATCCGGCGATTGTCTGGCAGTGCCGCCGGACCGCGTCGCTGTGCAACCGGCTCAAGGAAGCCGGCCTGGAAGCCGAGATCCGGGCGCGGACCGGCTTGG
>JAAZFW010000578.1 GCA_012511525.1 Clostridiaceae bacterium | reverse complement strand
TGCAACCGTCGCAGGTTTCCCTGCGGCACCTGCGGGTGGCCGCTTACCGCTGCTTCCTTCCGGACCTGACGGGGTTCACGGGCCGCATCGCACAGGACCAACGATCGGCTGCAGATCAGACACGGCGATTCTCGCTGTGCCGCCATTATACCATACGGGCCCGGCGGATGCCAGTCTGGCAGACCGCTCCGCAGGCCTACTTCAGCCAGATATGCAGGCTGAAGAGGATAAACAGAAAGATGGCGGCCAGGAAAATGAGGCCAATGACCAGGGCCGCCAGCACAGACTGGATCATCAGGCTGCGCGTTTCTCTGGGGGTCAGAGGCGGATCCGGCGGCGCCGCATCCGGCCGGGAAAGCCCTTTGGGGCGACGCCGCCAAAAATCGGCGAACCGCGCCCCGCCGGTCTGTTCGAGCCCGGACATATCGGCGATGGTCCGACCGTCGTCGCCGTTTTGGCGCGACAGGTCAGCTGGATTTTTCCGGTTCCTGGTCATAGAGATGGCATGCGACAAAATGGCCCGGTTCCAGCTCGCGCTGTTCCGGTTCGATGATCTTGCACCGATCCATGCAGTACGCGCAGCGGGTATGGAATTTGCAGCCGGACGGCGGATTGGCCGGCGAAGGGATGGACCCCTCCAGCACGATCCGGTTCATCTTGGCTCCGGGTTCCGGCACCGGAATGGCGCTGAACAGGGCTTTGGTGTAAGGATGAAGCGGATTGGCGAAAATGTCTTTCTTGCTGCCGTACTCGACCAGGTCTCCCAGGTACATGACCCCGATTGTGCTGCTGATGTGCTCGACGACCGACAGGTCATGCGAAATGAACAGGTAGGTCAGATCGAACTGCTCCTGCAGGTCCATCAACAGGTTGATGATCTGGGCCTGGATGGAGACGTCAAGAGCAGAGACCGGCTCGTCGCAGACGACGAATTCGGGGTTGAGCGCCAGGGCGCGGGCAATACAGATGCGCTGGCGCTGACCGCCGGAAAATTCGTGCGGGTAGCGGTCCTTGTGATAGGGCTGCAAACCGCACTTGTTCATGATGTTGTCGATATGGTCCTCGAATTCCGCGCTGGGCACCAGCTCGTGTTCGCGGACCGCTTCGCTGATAATCTCACCGACCGGCAGACGCGGGGACAGGCTGGAATATGGATCCTGGAAGATGATCTGCATTTTGGGCCGCAGGTCACGCATCGCTTTCGCGTTGAACTTGTGGATATCCTTGCCGTTGAACAGAACCTGTCCTCCCGACTTGTCGTGCAGGCGCAAAATGGTGCGGCCGACCGTCGTTTTGCCGCAGCCCGACTCGCCGACCAGGCCCATGGTCGTGCCGCGCTTGATGTTGAACGTGACGCCGTCGACGGCCTTGACATAACCGACCACGCGCTGGAGCAACCCGCTCTTGATCGGGAAATACTTCTTGAGCTGCACAACCTCGAGGATGTTCTCTTCGTTATGCACGATGGGGGTGTAGTCGTCAACGATTTGTGTCGATTGATTTTTATCAGCCATCCTGGCGTTCCTCCTGGTCATCAGCATACAAGTAACAGCTGGTCGTATGGGTCGGCGACAGGCTGTATTCACCTGGATACGGGCCATCGCAGCGCACGAATCGTTTTTCGCACCGATCCCTGAAATAGCAGTAGTCCGGCATGTTGATCGGGTTCGGCACTTTGCCCGGTATGCTGTACAAGCGTTCGACCTTCTTGTTGACGGACGGTTTGGAGGCCATCAGGCCGATGGTGTAGGGATGCGAGGGATGGTTGAAAATTTCGTCTGCCGTCCCCTTCTCCACGATCCGGCCCGCATACATGACCACGACATAGTCGGCCATTTCGGCGATGACGCCCAGGTCATGCGTGATCAGCATGATGCTGCTGTTGATTTTGTCTTTAAGGTTACGCAGCAGGTCGAGAATTTGGGCCTGGATGGTCACATCGAGCGCGGTCGTCGGCTCGTCGGCGATGATCAATCGCGGATTACAGGCCAACGCCATCGCGATCATGACGCGTTGACGCATGCCGCCGGACAGCTCATGCGGATACATCCGGTAAACGCCTTCGCAATTGGCGATGCTGACCATTTCCAGCATCTCAATCGTCCGGGCCTTGACCTGTTCCTTGTCCATCTCCGGGTTATGCAGCTTGATGATCTCGTCGACCTGGGTGCCGATCCTAAAGACCGGGTTGAGGCTGGTCATCGGCTCCTGGAAGATCATCGATATGTTGTTGCCCCGGACTTTCTGCATCTTCTCGCTGGGCATCTTGGCGATGTCGATGACCTTGCTGCCCGTGTCGAAACGGATCGAACCGCTTACGATCTGGCCGATCGGACGCTGCAGGATCTGCATCAGGGACAAACTGGTCACCGATTTGCCGCAGCCGCTCTCACCGACGACACCGACGGTTTTACCCAACGGCACGTCAAAGCTCACACCGTCCACCGCCTTGACGGTGCCGGCATCGGTGAAGAAGTATGTATGCAGATCGTCGAATTCGACGACGTTGCCCGGGTTCTTCATGACGGCCAGATATTCCGACTCGGGGACATTCTTGCGGTTGTTGCGCTTTTCGAACTGCCGCATCATCTTGCGGTTGTGACGCGCGATGTTCAGCGACTGGCTGGCTGACAGGTAGTTGGCCCGCTTGATTTTCTTTTTCGAATCTTTTTTGTTTATCACACTGCTCACCTTATCGTTTCATTTTGGGGTCGAATGCATCACGCAGACCATCGCCGATAAAATTGAAACCGAGGACGGTGATCAGGATGCAGAAGCCGGCCGGAATCCAGACAAACCAGTAGTTGGTCATGACATGGACGTTGCTGACCGCGTTGATGATGTTACCCCAGGACGCGAAGGGAAACTTGACACCCAGACCCAGGAAGCTGAGCGTCGAATCGGTCAGGATGATGCCGCCCAGACTCATCGTCGAAATAACGATCAGCTGCGGGATGACGTTTGGAACCAGGTGCTTGAAGATGCGCCGGTAGACCGACAGGCCGGTTGCCTCGGCAGCCACCATGAACTCCTGTTCGCGCAGGGACAGGATCTGGCCGCGCACCAACCGGGCGATGCCTGGCCAGCCCAGGACACCTAAGATCAGCATCAGGTAAACCATGCGGATCTGCGGGTCGATGCGCATGCCGTCCATAACCGCGCCGATGATGATGATGATCGGTATTGAGGGAATGGAATTGAAAATGTCGACGATACGCATCAGCAAATTGTCGATCCATTTACCGAAATAACCGGCGATACCGCCTAAGATGACTCCGATAAACGTTTCGATCAGCACGACGATAAACCCGATCATCAGGGAGATCCGGCCGCCGTACATCAAACGGGTCAGGATATCCATGCCGTTGGCATCGGTACCCAGCCAGTGTTCCTGAGACGGGAAGTCATAGGCGCGGATAACGAGCGTGTCCTCAACCGTCCGGATGATCCACTGGGTGTTGTCGCGCTCGATGGTGTACTGGCGCTGTGCCTCGTTGCCCTGCGCAAAGTTGAACGTGGTCAGGCCGTCAGCGATAGCCTGCTTGACGGCGTCCTTGAATTCGATCGTCACGACCACATCGCTGTAAAGCGGCGAGACGACATAACGGGACAAGACAGCGACCATGGCCTGTTCCGATCCGCTGTCGCGGTATATCTCGGCCGTGTCGTCGGCGACTTTGAGCACGTAATTCTGGCCATCTGCTGAAAATGTCGTATCTTGGCCCTGGCTGGCTGCCTTTTCCGCCTGGTAGCGGAACTCAAAACTGACCGACTCGTTTGTGAAAACCAGGTCCATGATGTTGTAGGTGGCCAGCGCCAGCCGCTCGCTCTTGTAGGCGTAATAGACCTTGCGGTCGAGCACCAGCTGGTATGTCTGTCCGCCAGCGGCAAACTGGTCGGCTTTTTCCTGGATGGCGCCGACAAAGGCGTCGTTGAAGTCAGACGGCAGCGACATGCCCTCGGCGGGTGTGATGTCGTATTGTTTCATGATGTTGATGGCCTGCGCAACCTGCGTCAGGTTTGAAACGACATGAAGTTCGTCAGATACGGATTCGACCGTATAGCGCTGGCCCTGGGCCTCGAAATCCGGCTTCTTGTTGTTCACCGCCAGCACAAACTGGGCGCGGGCTGTCGATGGGAAATCCTGGCCTTCGGCGATGACGAACTGGTACTCCTGGTTTTGCGTCACACCGGCGTATAGCTTGGACATGTCGACATATTTCTTAAAGGTTTCGCTCTCGCCATATGGCATGATCCAGCCGCCGATAAACGAAAAGGTGAACATGGCGGCGATAAACAAGACGCCGACAATAGCCAGCCGGTTGCGGATGAAGCGGCGGAAAACGAGCATCGACGGTGACAGGACCTTGATGCGCTGCTCGTCGTCCAGCGTCATCGCTGTGCTGATGTGCTGCTTGGTTTCCGCGGCAGCCTCGGGCTCTATTTTTTGATTTCTCTTGATTTCGCTCATAGTGTACCCCCTTCTCAGCTGACCCTGACACGTGGGTCGACGACCGCATACAAAATATCTGCGATCAAGGTGCCCAGCAAGGTCAGTGCGGCCATAAAGACCAGGTAAAACATCGAGAAGGGAATATCACCGCTGACCATCGCCTGGTAGGACGTGTAGCCGATCCCAGGGATTTGGAACAGCGTTTCCGTGATCAGGGCGCCG
>JAAZFW010000086.1 GCA_012511525.1 Clostridiaceae bacterium | reverse complement strand
GCCTCAAGGCTGCGCACGACGCCCACCCAGTCGACGGTGCCCGGCCCGAAAGGCAGCAGGTGCTGGTCGCTCGTCTCCTGGTTGTCCGTGATGTGCAGCGCCTTGAGGCGGCTGCCCGCCTGCCGGATGAAGGCGTCCTGGTCGCGGCCGGCCAGGTTGAGGTGGCCGGTGTCAAGGCAGATGCCCAGGTTCCGGTCGCCGGCGGCCTCGATCAGGCTGATCAGATCCGCGCAGGTCGTGCTGTGCGTGAACAAGTTCTCCAGGCAGATCGTCAGATCCGTACCGCGCAGATATCCGGACAGTTCGGCCAGGGAGGCGGCGCTGTCGGCCGCGATCGCTTGCGGATCGTCGCCGTTCTTGTAGCGGGCATACCCTGCCGGATGAAGCACCGCGGCCTTGATGCCGACGGCAAGGAACAGGTCCAGCCATGTCTTCAGCCGGTCGACCGTCGCCTGCCGGTTTGCACCGGCGATGTCGCAGCGCAGCCAGAGGTGCCCCTGGAGAAAGGACAGGCCGGCTTCACCCGCCAGGCGTGCGAACGCCCGCCCCGTCTGCTCGGCAGGCCCGCGTCCGAGCAGCACTTCGGCGTGCTCATCGGATAGCTCTGCGTAGCGCCAGCCGCGTCCGGCCAGGGCCGACACCATGTCCTCAGGCGATAATGTATAAAAGTAGCTTGACCACATGCTCAGTTTCATGTGCCTGCCTCCTAGAATGATTGCCGTGCTTCAAACGATCGCATGAAACCGATCAGGGCGTCGACGCCCTCTTCCGGCATCGCGTTGTAGATCGAAGCCCGCATGCCGCCGACGACGCGGTGGCCCTTCAGGTTGACCAGGCCGTTTTCCTCGGCCTCGCGGCAAAAGCGCGCATCCGTTTCTTTCGAGCCTGTCACAAACGTGACGTTCATGATCGAGCGGCTGTCGGGGCGGACAGTCGGGCGGAACAAGGTCGACTGGTCGAGGGCTGCGTACAGCTTTTGCGCCTTGCGGCGGTTGATCGCGGCCATCTGTTCCAACCCGCCGATCTCGTCACGCAGCCACGCCAGCACGAGCATGGCGATATAAATCGGGTAGCAGGGCGGTGTGTTGTACATGCTGTCGTTTTTGGCGGCCGTCTGGTAATCGAGCATCAGGGGTGTCCGGGGCTGGCTGGGACCGAGCAGGTCCTCGCGCACGATCACGACAGTCAGGCCGGCCGGCGCCATATTTTTCTGGGCTCCAGCGTATACCAGTCCGAAACGCGAGATATCGATCGGTTCGGACAGGATGCAAGACGACAAGTCGGCGACCAGCGTCACGTCCCCGGTATCCGGGATCGCCGGGAAGCGGCTGCCGAAAATCGTGTTGTTGTAGCAGATATGGACATAGTCGGCATCAGGGCGCACATCCCTCGGGGCGAAGGACGGAACGAAGCTGAAGTTGTCCTTCTCGCTGCTGGCCAGGACGCGCACGTCTCCGAACCGGCGGGCTTCCTCGTACGCCTTGAGGGAGAACTGGCCGCTGATCACGTAATCTGCCTTGCCGCTATGGGTCATCAGGTTCAGCGGCACGGCCGCGAACTGCTGCGTGGCGCCGCCTTGCAGGAACAGCACCTTGTAGTTGTCCGGTATCGCCATCACCTGGCGCAGCAATTGCTGCGCCTGATCGATGATTTTTTCAAAAACCGGCG
>JAAZFW010000577.1 GCA_012511525.1 Clostridiaceae bacterium | reverse complement strand
TTGACACTGAGACCACCGCCAACATCGGGCGCATCTGCGGCGGCGGGGCGACCAACATCGTCGCAGACGCCTGCACCGTGACCGCGGAGTGCCGCTCGAGGGACTGGGCCAAGCTCGAAGCCCAGGCCAACCAGATGTGCGCCTCGATGGAGAACGCCGCCCGCGAGCTGGGCGCGCGGGTTTCGATCCAGCGCCATGTCTCCTACCGTCCCTACGCCGTGCCGGCGGAAAGCCCGGTCCTGGCCCGCTTCCAGGCCGTCTGCCAAAAGCTCAAACTGGCCGGAGACCTGCAGCCAGGAGGCGGCGGCAGCGACAACAACACGCTCTGTGAGGCCGGTTTTGACGGCATTGTCCTGACCTGCGGCATGGATCAGGTCCATTCCTGCCAGGAGCGCATCGCCATCCGCGATCTTGTCGACACGGCCAGGCTGGTCGAATCCCTGATTAAGGAGCCATGACCCGACATTTGTGCTAAAATGAACAAGATGCCTCGGGAGGAGATGACAGCCATGCCAACCAGAAAGAACATGTATGTCCAGGACCGGCGCTATGGCAGCCGCAGACGCAGCACGCGCACCCCGGGCGGCCCGCTGCTGACGCTGGCCCTGATTCTGATCGCCGTGACCGTGGTCGTGGCGCTCGTCACATACGGCCCAAAAATTTTCAAGCCCAGACCGACGTCGCCGACAACCACAACCCAGTCGGGCACATCCGGCAGCAGCACGACAACCACCCAGGCGCCGGCGACCCCGACCTTGAGCCCGACCCCTTCGCCGACGCCGACGCCGACCCCGCCGCCCAAAGCCTGGAATCCCCTGCTGACCCATGACGGGCCATTTCCGCTCCTGGCCCCGGGGACGATAGCCGACGGGCTGTCACCGGGTGAACGCAAGATCACGGCGACCATTTTCGACGACGCGTTTTCTGTTTTGTCGACGTACCGCCGGGCAGACAATTTCCGCATCGGCCTTCAGGACCCGCTGACATACAACCAGGTGCCCGGCGTGCTGACGTTCCGCGGCAACAACTTCCGCAACGCCCCGTCCTTCGGCCTGGTGGAGCTGTCTGAAAAAAGCCTTTCCCAGGAATGGGAGAAGGGGATCGGCAGCTTGAAATCATCTTCGTGGTCCTTTTCCTGGACCGGAACCGGCTGGACCGGACAGCCGCTGCTCGTGCAGTGGGACGACACGGTACGCCAGATCATGAACATCGTGCCGGACAAGAAAAGCAAAGAGGATCTTGTTGAAGTCATCTACGCCACACTGGACGGCAACATCTATTTTCTCGACCTCGACGACGGCAAGCCGACCCGCGACCCGATCAAGGTCGGCGCCACCATCAAGGGCACGCCCTGCGTCGATCCGCGCGGCTACCCGGTGCTCTATGTCGGCCAGGGCGATGAAAACGGTACCGCCAAGGGCATCGGCTTTCGGGTTTTCAACCTGATCGACCAGTCGCTTATGCTCTACAAGGACTGCCGCTCCGACCCGTCCTACCGCAAATCCTGGAATGCCTGCGACTCGTCCCCGATTTTTGACGCCGCTTCGGACACCTTGATTTACCCCAACGAGAACGGCCTGATCTACACGGCCCGCATGAACACCCGCTTCGATGCGGCACAGAAAACGCTGACCATCGACCCTGAGTTTACGACCTACCGCTACAAGATGAGCGGTCTCTCCCTGCACGGCATCGAGAGCTCGATCGCCATCTACGACGGCTACGGTTTTTACAGCGACAATTCCGGCATCTTGAACAGCGTCGACCTGAACACGATGCAGCCGGTCTGGTCGCGCCAGCTGGAAGACGATTCGGACGTTACGCCGGTTTTGAACCACGAGGGTGACCGTTTGGCGCTCTACACCGGAACCGAAGTCGACTGGCAAAAAGACATCGTCGGCACGTACCAGGGCAAGGCCTTCGTCTACAAGATCGATGCCATGACCGGCGAGATCCTCTGGGAGGCGTTCGTGCCCTGCTACACGAAAAATGCGGCCAACCAGGGCGACGACGTCAACGGGGGCGTCATGGGCACGCCGGTCATCGGCAAGCTCGGCCTCAAGGACTTGGTGATCTTCAGTTTCTGCATGACCAACGGCGCCTACAGCGGCAACAGCGTGGTCGCGTTTGACCAGCAGGACGGCAGCATCGTCTGGGAATACAAGATGAACCATTATTCCTGGAGCTCGCCGGTCGACATCTACACCGAGGACGGCCACGGGTACCTGATCATCCCGGATTCGCTCGGACAGCTGCATTTGATCGACGGCCTGACGGGCGAACAGCTGGACGTGCTGCAGCTGACCCGGGGGTCGAGCGCCGAGAAGGCCGGCAACATCGAGTCTTCCTGTTCCGTCTTTGGCAACCGGCTGGTGGTCGGCACCCGCGGCAATGTCATCGTCGGCGTGACGATCCGGTAGGGCAAGGGCATGGTATCGGCAGCACTGGTCATCAGCATCGTCCTGGTTCTGGGCGTCATCTTCGTCAACGGCTGGACCGACGCGCCCAACGCCATCGCGACGGTCGTGTCCACCCGCTGCCTCTCGCCGCGCGCCGCGGTCATCCTGGCGGTTATCTTCAACACGCTGGGCGCCGGTTTCATGACCCTGGTCAACGCCAAGGTGGCCTTCACCATCTCCAACATGGTGCGTTTCGATGGCGCCGCGTCTGAGGACGCGCCCCTGATCGTGCTGGCCGCATCGCTGTTTGCGATCGTGGTCTGGGCTTCGGCCGCCTGGTATTTCGGCATACCGACCAGCGAGAGCCACGCCCTGATCGCCGGGATAACCGGCGGGGCGATTGCTTTAGGCAACGGGTTCGGCGCGATCAACGGGCAGGAGTGGAGCAAGGTCCTGATCGGGCTGGGTGTTTCCTCCGTACTCGGTTTCGGCAGCGGGTTCCTGATCGCCCGCCTGGTCATGTTTTTGTTCCGCAACGCACGCCGCTCCTTCACGGAACGCTTTTTTACCCGCGGCCAGATTTTCGGCGCCAGCTGCATGGCGTTCATGCATGGCGCCCAGGACGGCCAGAAATTCATGGGCGTCTTCATGCTGGCCCTTTTCCTCAACGGCGCGGCCAGCCGCAACGCCGACGGCAGCTTTGCCGTCCACGGCTGGCTGATCATCCTCTGCTCCCTGACCATGGGGCTGGGGACATCGGCGGGCGGGTACCGGATTATCAAGGCGGTCGGCATGGACATGGTCAAGCTGGAGCGCTACCAGGGCTTCGTGGCCGATCTTGCCGCGGCCGGCTGCCTGCTGGCCTCGTCGCTGACCGGGATCCCGGTCAGCACGACGCACACCAAGACGACGGCGATCATGGGCGTCGGTTCGGCCCGCCGCCTCTCGTCGGTCAACTGGATGGTCGTCAAGGATATGGTTCTGGCATGGGTGCTGACTTTTCCGGGCTG
>JAAZFW010000576.1 GCA_012511525.1 Clostridiaceae bacterium | reverse complement strand
CGACATGGCGGCGACGCGCTGTAAAATGCCTTTATGCGGTTCAAAACGGGGCCAGCCGTTCCTGGAACGGGGTTGTCCGAAACCAAGTTCAACCGGCATCAGCAGCAATCGGGTCAGTTTTCCCTGGTTCATCTCCCAGTACGGAATCAGGGCCTCGAACATTTTCGGTTCTGTCTGCAGGCCGCGCGTGAACTGGGCCGACCGGGTGGCAAACAGGTCGTGCATCGTGTCGCGGGACGTCAGCCCGTAGGTTGTGAAAAATTGCTCGGGCCCACGCAGGATGTTTTCGTTCTGCAAGATGAAATCGCCGAGTGAATAGAAAATCGGGCGGCCCTTGTAGATCTCGATCGGGCGCAGCAGGTGCGGGCCATGGCCGACCACCGCATGGGCGCCGGCGTCGATTGAGCGGCGGGCAAACTCCTGGATGAAGTAATCCGGCGTCTCCTTGCTTGTCCCGCTGATCTCGTGGGCATGCAGCGACACGACGATCGCGTCGGCCTGCAGCCGGGCGTCGAAAATGGCTTTTTCGACCCGCTTCATGTCCTGTTCGTTGACCGAGGACTGACGACCCGTTTTATCCGACATTTTGAACATCAGGGTGCCGAACTCAAACGTGTCGGCGGCGAGCTGCGGCAGGTAACCCTCTTTGCGGATGATGTCGCGGTAGGCGTTGATGGCGGTTCCTTCGGCGATCCGCTTGAGGGCGTCCATCTCCTCTTGCGTAACCAGGAAGGTCTCCTGGATCCGAATGCCGTTGACACCGGGCCGGCCCATCATCTGGGCACTTTGGGCGCCAGCCATCGCATAGCGCTTGAACGTCGATGTGGCGGCGATCAGGGCGATCCGCCCGCTGCGGCAATCCAAGTACACCGGTTCCGACGCTTCAGATAGCGTCATCCCGGTCCCCGCGGTCTTCAAGCCGGCCCGTCGCGTGTACTCCAGTGTCTTGGCCACGCCCTCGAACGAGTAGTCCAGCGAATGGTTGTTGGCCAGCGCGTACATGTTGAAGCCGAACGCCTTGATGCTGTCCAGGATGTCCGGCGTGATGCACAGCCAGCTGCCGCCGCTTTCTTCGGAAGGCGGGCATTCATACTGGTGGACGGTCCCTTCGATGTTGGCAAAGCGGAAATCACCCTGGTAGATGAAATCCCTGACGCGGCCAAAACCGTCATAGTGGCCGTCAACCGGTAGGCAACGCTGGATGAGTAAATCTCCTGCAGCTGTAAATTTCATGTTTCCTCGCTTCTGTCCTGCCCGTCAAGCCACATGAATGGCAAGGCCATGGCTAAGCCGTGGTCCAGCAAGACCTTTTATTCATGTATCCCCCAAAATTTCCGATCGGATCAGCATGCGCTGAATCCTTAGTCCCACATGCTGTTGATCGCGTCCAGTGTCTGTTCCACCAGCAGGTCGCCGCCATCCGGGTCACACAAGGTCGAGGCCGGCTTGCTGCTGTACGATCCGCCAGCCAGCGCTTCCGCCGTCGGCAGATAGCCGCCGTTTCCGTTAGCCAGCTGGACGATGATCGTCTGGGCGGCGCGGCTCCTGGCCTTGATGCGCATCCCGTATTCGCAAAACAGCTCGAACGGGTTGGTGGCCAGAGCGGCCGTCCCGATCCGCAGGATATGGCTTTTGAACCGGTATTGCGTCGTTTCTTGCTGCAGCAGGTAGCGGTCAACCACGCCGATCGGTTCAAACAGCGTCACAACCTCGTCGCT
>JAAZFW010000575.1 GCA_012511525.1 Clostridiaceae bacterium | reverse complement strand
GGATACCGTTTAAAAGCGCGATCCGGGTCACTTTACGGGCGTAAAAGGCCTGGTTCGTGATAAAGACAAACGTCTGGGCGACCATAGCCAGGCAGTACCAGCGCAAGATGGAAGCCGTCACCTGGACAGCGTCGTCGGCGTAATGGCTGCTCCACTGGAAGATCGCCCGGATGGTGTCCTGGGGAATGACCAGAAACAGGGCCGCCATGGGCATGACGAGAAACAGGGCCGTGCGGAGGCTTTTCGTATAGAGCAGCCGGCCACCCCGGATATCACCGGCGGCGTGGCTGCCGGCCAGCGAAGGGAGCATCACGTTGCCGATGGCGACGACAAAGACGCCGTAGGGCAGCTGCCAGGTGGTCGTGGCCTGACGCAGGGCCGTGACCGCGCCGACAAACTGGTTGGCAAATCCCGTCAGGATGATCGTGTTGACCTGGACGATGGAACCGGACAGCAACGTCGGCACCGCAAGATAGAGCAGGCGGCGAAAGCCCTTGTCGCGCCAGTCGAAGGAAAAGACGTAATGGCGGAAATTGCGCCGGGCCAAGGCGAACTGGAGCAGGAAATAGATGGCGGCGGCCCCCGTGACACCGGTTGCCACGCGCACGACGCCGCTGGCCGAGGCCTGCCCCAGCGCCACCATCGCCAGCACGACACAGGCGTTGTAGATCGATGGGCCGAACGATGTGGCGGCGAAGCGCTTGTAGGCGTTGAGGATGCCGATGCAAAGCGCGGCCAGCATCATGAAAAAGACCTGGGGGAACAGCGCCCGGGTCACCCGGACGGCCAGGTCGACGACGGCCGGATCCTTGCCCTGGTTATAGGCGCTGACCATCCAGGGCGCCGACAGAACGCCAACCAGGACCGCTGCGAGCATCAGCAGCGCGGCGAAGTTGATCAGAATGCTGACACTGCGCCAGCCGCGTTTTTCCTGGTGCTTCTCGAGCGCCGCCGCCAGGGTCGGTGTGATGGCCGCCTGGATGGCGCCGCCGACCAGCAGCTGGTAGAACAGATCCGGGACCTGGAAGCCGATGTTGAAGGCGTCTGTTTCGATTCCGACGCCCCCGAATACCGGAACGATCAGGATTTCACGCAGCTGGCCGGTGACCTTGCTGAGTAAAAGCCCGATCATCATCAGGACCGTCGCCGTCGAACGGCTGAGCGGCCCGCGCCTGGCGGCAGATTCCGGCTGTTGCTGAATGTCGTTCATCGCCTGCTTACTTGACCAGTTGCTGGCGCAGCAGGTCGTGGGCCTTCAGGGCCGAGACCTTGCGGATCCTGGCCCGGTTGCCGCCTTGGCGCAGCTGCTGGGTGACGGTGCCGTCCGGGCCGGAGACAGCCAGCCAGACCGTCCCGATCGGCTTGTCGTCGCTTCCGCCGTCCGGACCGGCGATGCCGGTGATGGCGACGGCCCAGTCGGTGGAGAACAAGCGGCGGCAGCCTTCGGCCATGCGGGCCGCACATGCTTCGCTGACCGCCCCTTCCCGTTCGAGCAGTTCCACCGGGACGTTGAGCAGTTCCTGCTTGATCCCATTGGCGTAAGCGACCAGGCTGCCCTTAAGCACGCGGGATGCGCCGGGGAAATCGGTCAGTTGTCCGGTTGCCAGGCCGCCGGTGCAGGATTCGGCGTAGCTGACCGTCTGGTTTTTCGCAATCAGCAGATCGCGTACCACTTCAGGCATGGTGCGCATGCCGACCTCGTAGATGTGCTGGCCGACCCGGCGTTTGACTTCGTCAAGCATGGCCTGGGTGGTGTCCGGTTCGTCATCGGACGCGACGGCCTGGGTGATGCGGAATACCACTTCGCCTTCCGATGCGTAGGGCGCCAGCGTCGGGCTCTGGCGTTCGATCAGGTCGGACAGCGCCGTCTCGGCGGCGGATTCCCCGATGCCGATCATGTGCACGAAGACATGACGCAGCCGCGCCGTGGTTTGGGCTTGCAGCCAAGGGGCTGCCTGATCACGAAACATCACGGTCATCTCAGAGGGCGGACCGGGCAGAAGCACCAGGTGAACCGTCCGGTCCCCCTGGCGTGTCTCCAGGATGGCGCCTGGGGCGGTGCCGTTGCTGTTGGGCATCACGATACAAGGGTCCGGCAGCATCGCCTGCTTCCAGTTGTTGCTGGTGACCTGGAACCGGCCGATGCGCTGGAAATAGTCCGCGATGGCCGCCCTGCTGGGTTCGTGCAGCTTGAGCGGCAATCCGGCGACCGAAGATGCGACGGCCATCGTGATGTCGTCCTGGGTCGGACCCAAACCGCCAGTCAGCAAGATGATGTCCGAACGCCCGATCGCCTGGCGGATGCAGTCGGCCAGGCGGCCCGGGTTGTCGCCGACCACGGTCTGGTAATAGGAATGGATCCCCAGAAGGCTCAGTTCGCGAGCCAGCCAGGCCGCGTTGGTGTTGACGATCTGCCCCAGCAGCAGTTCGGTCCCGACGCAGATGATTTCAGCTTTCCGGTTCGTTGTCATGGTCCGATGGTTCCTCTCTTTCGTTCGATGGCGTATCGTTCTGTTCCAGTCCCTCGAGCCGGCTGCGCACTTGGGCGGCATAGCGCAGGCAGCCTTCGCTTTCAGATACCGCCCGTACCAGGCGCGCGTGCAGCCGGGACAGGCTCTCTTCGTATTTTTGCACGTCGCGCTGCAGCCCCGTCAGCGTCCGGGCGATTTCCAACGACTGCCGCTCCATGGCCTGTAATCGGAAAATGGCCTGCAGCCCGGCCAGGATGGCGGCCATCGAGGTCGGTCCGGCCAGGAGGATGCGATGCTGGCGGTACAAGTCGGCGGCCAGGGCGCCGTCGCGCATCGCTTCGGCAAACAAAGTCTCGCCGGGCAGGTAGCAGATGGCAAAATCGGTGGTGGCCGGCGGCTGGATATAGAGTTCGGCGATTTTTTTGGCTTCCTGGCGCAGTCGGGCGGTCAGTTCACGTCCGAACTCCGCGGCCGCCTCCATGTCGTCGGCCTCGCGGGCCGACAGCAGGCGGTGCAGGTAGTCAAGCGGAAACTTGGCGTCGATCGGCAGCAAGACGGCTTGTTCGCCTTCATCTGACGCAAGCAGGACAGCGGCGTCGACAGCTTCCTGCCGTCCGGCCCGGATGCGAACCTGGGTGCGGTACTGGCTGGGTGACAGGATGTCCGCCAGCAGCTGCTCGAGCTGCAGCTCACCGATGACGCCGCGTCCGCGTACCGAGCCGAGCGCCTGGCGCAAAGAGCGCACATCGCCAGCCACGGCCTGCATGTCGCGCAGGTTGGCGGCGATCCGGGTCATCTGCTCCTGGATTGACTGGCGGATGGTTTCCAGCATCTGCCCGCTGCCCTGGTTGGCCTGTTGCAGCTGGGTGATGAACAGGGCGTTGATTTCCCGCTGGTCGCGGCTGGCGTCCTGGACACGCGAGGTTACCGTCTGCTGGAGCAAGTCGGTCTGGCGGGCAAAGTCGTGGCGCAGCAGCTCGATCGCCTGGTCTGTCGCGCTTTGCTCGCGCCTTCGCGCGTTCAGCTGGCGTCCCAGGCGGATATTCTGGACGATCAGGACGATGAGCGACACCAGGAGCAGACCCGCCAGCAGCAGGAGGGCCAGACCGGTATCCAAACTGAAAGCGGTCAACCTCACAGGCGAATGCCTTCGATCCGGCAAAACGCATCCAGCGTGTTTTGCAGCAGCATGGCGATGGTCATCGGGCCGACCCCGCCCGGAACCGGCGTGATCGCCGAGGCGACGGGTTCGACGGAGGCGAAGTCGACGTCGCCGACCACCTTGCCGGCCTCATTGCGGTTGATGCCGACGTCGATGACGACCGCGCCGGGCTTGACATAGTCGGCTGTGATCATCTTCGCCTTGCCGATGGCGACGATCAGGATGTCGGCCTCGCGGCAGACTGCCGGCAGGTCGACGGTGCGGGAATGGGCCACCGTGACGGTCGCGTGCTCGCGCAGCATCAGCTGGGCGACCGGTTTGCCGACGATGTTGCTGCGGCCGACGATGACGCAGCGCTTGCCCTTGATGGGCAGCTCGTAAGCCTTGAGCATGGCGATGATCCCGGACGGCGTGCAGGGCACGGGGCAGTCCCGGCCCAGCGAGAGCAGGCCGACATTGACGGGATGGAACCCGTCGACATCCTTGTCCGGCTTGATCGCGCAGATGATCGTGAACTCGTCGATGTGGTCCGGCAGGGGCAGCTGGCAGAGGATGCCGTGGATCTTGCTGTCCTGGTTGAGCTCATCGATCAGGGCCAGCAGTTCGAGCTGGGAAACCGATGCGGGCAGATGGTAGCTGTAGGATCGGATCCCCGCCTCTTCACAGGCCTTTTTCTTGTTGTTGACATAGATGGTCGAACCGGGGTCCTCGCCGACCTGGATGACCGCCAGTCCCGGCCGGCGGCCCGCCTGCCGGCTTAGCTTGTCAACGTCCGCGCCGGTTCGGGCGCGCAGCTTGACGGACAGTTCCTTGCCGCTGATCAGAATGCTCATGCCTCGTTCCTCCTCGTGGTGCCTTTTCGGCTGGTTGATCCTGTATGGCGAAAACGCCGCCCGGGTATTTCAGCAAATCAGTTCGCTCGGCGGCGGTCAGGGCTTCGACGACCAGACGGCGGTTGCGGGGCGCAGTCGGCTGGAGCAGGGCGCGCTGCCAGCGTTTTTCCCGCTCGTCGGGGACATGGACCGGCTGCATCGACATCGGGTCCAAGCCGGTATGGAACATGACCGTAGACAGAGACCCCGGCGTCGGGTAGAAATCCTGGACCTGCTCCGGCATGCGATGCGAACGGCGCAAAAACAAGGCCAGCTCGATGGCGTGCTCCAGGGTCGAGCCGGGATGGCCCGAAATCAGGTACGGGACAAGATACTGGCTCAGACCCAGTTGCCGGTTGATGGCCTCAAAACGCGCGCTGAAGGCCGTGTAAACCGAAGATGACGGTTTGCCCATCAGGCGCAGAACGTCGGTGCTGATGTGTTCCGGAGCGACTTTAAGCTGGCCGCTGACGTGGTGGCGGCACAGCTCGGTCATAAAGGTCGGGTCAGGGTCGGCCAAGGCCATGTCGAAGCGGATGCCAGAACGCACGAACACCTTTTTGCCCCCCGGACACTGCCGGGCCTGGGTCAGCAGCGACAAATAGGCACTGTGGTCAATCTCCAGCTGGGGGCATGGCTCCGGATCCAGGCAATGGCGGTGGCGGCAGACCTCCCCACGGCGCTGCCTGGCGCAGGCAGGCAGGTGAAAATTGGCGGTCGGGCCGCCGATGTCGTGGATATAGCCCTTGAAGTCGGGCAAACGGGTCAGCTGGTCGATTTCCGCCAGGATGGACGCGTCGCTACGCGGCCGCATGATCCGCCCCATGTGGTGGGTGATCGCGCAAAAGCGGCAGCCTCCGTAACAGCCCCGGTGGGCCGTGACGCTGAAACGGACCTCCTGCAGGGCCGGTATGCCGCCCTGGGCGGTGTAAGACGGGTGCCATTCGCGCGTGTACGGCAACGCGTAGACACGATCCAGCGCGGCCGTATCCATCGGGGCTGCCGGCGGGTTCTGAACCAGGAAGCGGTCACCGTGGGGCTGGATCAAAACCTTTCCGCCGGCCGGATCCTGTTCCATTTCCTGGTAGCGCCCGGCGACGGCATAGGCGACCTTGTCCTGCATCACCTGTTCGGCCGACGGCAGCAGGATATGCTGTTCGTCCTCGATCAGGCAGCGGCCTTTCCAGGCCTCGGGCGGCCGGCTGGAAAAATCCAGGCTTCTTCCCTGCTGTTCCAGGAACAAGCGGGTCTTCTTGGGCAGCTGCTCAGCTCTCAGCCAAACCGCGGTGCCGCGGATGGCGTTGAGGCGGGAGACCGGCACGCCGCGGGCCAGGTAGGACGCCAGTTCCAGCATGGTCTGTTCGCCTTCGCCGAAAACCAGGATATCGGCCGCGCAGTCCGGCAGAACGGATCCGCGCACCGTCCGGCTCCAGGCGTCGTAATGGGCAAAGCGGCGCAGGCTGGCCTCGATGCCGCCGACGATCAGCGGCACGTTCCCCAGCTGACTGCGCACCATCTGACCGTAACGGATCAGGGCCCGGTCAGGCCTTGATCCCGGCTTGCCGCCTGGACTGTACACATCCTGGCTGCGTTTGCGGCCGGCTGCCGTATAGTGATTGACCATCGAGTCGACGACACCGGTCGATACGAGCACACCCAGACGCGGAACGCCCATGGCGGTCAGGCTGTCCGGACGCGTCACGTCCGGCTGCGCGATGATGCCCACCCGGTAACCGGCATCCACAAGGACGCGCGTCAGGATGGCACAGCCAAACGCGGGGTGGTCGACATAGGCGTCCCCGCTGATAAACAGAAAATCGAGTTCGTCCCAGCCAAGCGGGTCCATCTCGCGCCGGGTCATCGGCAGATGCGCCATGCTTACTGCTTCTCCTTGGCTTTCAGCTCTTCATACTGGCCCTGGGTGATCAGGAGCTTGCGCGGCTTGGAGCCGTCGAACGGGCCGATGTAGCCTTTGTCGTGCAGCGTGTCGATCAGGCGGGCAGCGCGGGGATATCCGACGTTCATGCGCCGCTGCAGCAGCGAAACGGAAGCGTAACCGGTTTCGACAACGATGTCCAGGGCCTGGGGCAGCAGCTCGTCGGTCTCATCGCCGATCTTTTCCTTGCCGGCATTGGCCGACGCTGTCATGATCGCGTTGGAGACGGTGTCGTCATAATCGGCGGCGTGCTGGGCCTTGATGTAGTTGAGTACCTGCTCGACTTCCGAATCGGTTATAAAAGCCCCTTGGCCGCGCACCGGTTTGGCGGCGCTTTGCGGGTAATAGAGCATGTCGCCCTTGCCGAGGAGCTTTTCGGCGCCGGCCATGTCCAGGATGGTGCGCGAGTCGACCTGCGAGGCGACGGCAAAGGCGATGCGCGACGGGATGTTGGCCTTGATGACGCCCGTAATGACGTCGACGGACGGGCGCTGGGTCGCGATGATCAGGTGGATGCCGGCGGCTCGGGCCATCGCGGTCAGGCGGGCGATCGCGTCTTCGACTTCGGTCGGCGTCGTGGCCATCAGGTCGGACAGCTCGTCGATGACCAGTAAAATCAGGGGAAGGTGCTCGTATTCGGCCTCGTCATTATCCGCGCTGATTGCCGCGGCGTTGGCGGCGGCCGACGCACGGTAGGAGTTGATGTCACGCACTGATTTTTCCGCGAACAGCCCGTAACGGCGCACCATCTCGCTGACCGCCCAGGTCAGCGTGTTGGCCGCTTTCTTGGGGTCTGTCACAACGGGCGCCAGCAGGTGCGGGATGCCGTTGTAGACGCTGAGCTCGACGACCTTGGGGTCGATCATCAGCATGCGGACCTCTTCCGGCGGCGAACGGAACAGGATGCTCATCAGGACGGCGTTGATGCAGACGGACTTGCCGGAACCGGTAGCGCCGGCGATGAGCAGGTGGGGCATCTTGGCCAGGTCGCACAGGAGCGGGCTGCCCTGGATGTCGCGGCCGAGGGCGGCCGTCAGCGGCGAACGGGTGTTTTGGAACTCAGCCGACTCGAGCAGGCCGCGCAGCAAGACAGGCTGGGTCTCCTTGTTGGGGATCTCGATCCCGATCGCGGACTTGCCGGGGATCGGAGCCTCGATGCGCACCCCCAGCGCCGCCAGGTTGAGCGCGATGTCGTCAGCCAGGCTGACGATGCGGCTGACTTTGACGCCCGGTCCGGGGCTAAGCTCGAAACGCGTGATCGTCGGACCGGTTGTCACATGGACGACGGAGGCCTCGATGCCGAAGCTGGCCAGGGTCTCTTCCAGCTTGCGGCCCAGTGCCTGGACAGCTTGGCTGCTGACCGTGCTGGAAACCTGGTCTTCGCGTCTGAGCAGCCTGAGGGGCGGCGCCTGGTACGGCAGCTCGATACCCAGCTGTGTGCCGGACGGAATGCGCTTCCCTTTGCCGGGTATGGTTACTGCCGGCGGGGCGGATTCGGTGCGGTCCGTCCAGTGCTCGCGGCTTCCGGCCAGTTCTTCCTGGATGGATTTCTCTGGTTCGCGGATGGTTTGTTGTGCTGCCCTGGCCGGAGACGTTTCGCCGGTGACAACACGGTGAATACCGGCCGGCAGGGATACGTTATCAGGCGCGGCCGGTTCGGCCTCAGTCACTTCAAGGTTATAGGGAGACTGCGGTTTGAGCACGGCAGGCGGCGCGATATCGTCGGCCGCAACCTGCGTCTCACCGGAGGTGTCGCGCAGGAAATCGGGCACCGGCAGATCCTCGGCGCCCAGGGCCGGCACACCGTCCTCAACCTCGTCAGGCTTGAACAGCTTTTTCAGGCTTTCCAGCAGCGTGGGTTTCCGGCCGGCTTGCTCAACGGTCACGCTGGCCGGCCGGACGCGGGCGGCCGTCTCTGTGTCCTTGCCGCGCTCCGGCAGCAGGACGTCGAAGCTCTTGCGGTCCGGCGGCGCCGCAGCGGCTACGCTTCGCTCTTCACGCGCCTGGTCGGCGCGGTCACGGACGGCCTGGTCCAGCTTCTGGCGTGTCGCCGACAAGGCGCTCGCCGTATGGCCGACCATGCCGGTCAGCGAGACGTTGAAAAGCAGGATGATCAGGGAAAGCAGCAGCGCTGCCAGGAGCACGATCGAGCCGATCGAACCGGCGATGGCATAAAGGCCCAGGGCCAGGCCGCCGCCCAACAGACCGCCGCTCATGGCGGTGCGCGACCCTTCCTGGATCAGGGCCGGCTCGATGCCGCTCTGCCACAAGTGCTGGACCGCGCGCCAGGCCTGGTGGCGTTCGCCAGCAGCCAGGCTGTAGGCTCGCACGGCCTGGAGATCCGTGGTCAGCAGGTGCAGCATGGCGGCGGACCCGATCATCAGAATCAGGACATAGGTGAAGCGCCGCCTCGTGACGGACATGTCTTTTTCCAGCAGGTAGTCGATTGCCATATAGGCAAACAGGGCCGGTAGCGCCAGCGCGGTCACCCCGAACAGGCCGCGGCCGCCGTTTAGCAAAACCTGGCCGATCCAGCCGCTGCGCCCGGCAGGCAGGTAAAACGCGACGCCCAGGATTACAGCTAAAGCCAGGTAAAAGACGCCGTTGATTTCTCGTTTGGTGTTGACGGTGTTGGCCGCCATCGTTATCGCTCCTCCCGGGTCAGCTTGCGATCGGCCATCAACAGGGCGACCAGCGTCTTGGCGTCATGGATCTCACCCCGGTCGGCCATGGCCAGCAGATCATCCAGCGGATATGCTTTGACGTGCAGGAACTCCCCGTCATCCGGATGCGCGGGGCCTGCTTCAAGGTCGGTGGCCAGGTAGATGTGCAGCGTTTCGCTGCAATAACCCGGCGAGGGGTAAATCGTGGCCAGGTGACGGATCTGGCCGGCGCAAAAACCGGTCTCTTCGGCCAATTCGCGCCGGGCACAGTCGAGCGGATCCTCGCCCGGTTCAAGTTTACCGGCCGGGATTTCAAGCATGTCCCGGTCAAAGGCCTTGCGGTATTGCGTCACCATCGGGACGAAGCCCGCCCCGTCGATTGCCAGCACGCAGGCGCCGCCGTTGTGGCGCACGATCTCGCGGCGGGCGGTCTGTCCGTCGGCCACGGTGACCGCGTGGACTTCGACGTTAAAGACGCGGCCGGTGAAGGGCTGTTCAACATGGTGACTGGGTTCCTGGTACAATCGCGTCTTCCTTTCCTGCAAGCGGTTGCGGCGCGTCGGAGCCGTTCTGCAGACGCAGTTTGCGGATTTCCGCCACAGCCAGTTTGTCGCATCGGTTGTTATAGGGGTTGTCGGCATGCCCCTTGACCTTGATCCACTCGATCTGGTGCCGGTCCGACGCCTTGATCAGGTCCTGCCAGAGATCCATGTTGCTGACCGGATCGCCGGCGGCATTACGCCAGCCGTTGCGCTGCCAGTTCTGAATCCAGCCCTGCGTGAAGGCAGAGACAAGGTAGGCGCTGTCACTGTAGAGCCGGACCCGGCAGGGCCGCTTCAGCTTGCGCAGGGCCTCGATTGCCGCAGTCATCTCCATTCGGTTGTTGGTGGTCGAGATGGCATGGCCGCTGATTTCTTTCTCGACACCCCGGGTCATCAGGACGGCTGCCCAGCCGCCGGGCCCCGGGTTGCCCGAACAAGCCCCGTCTGTGTAGATTTCGACCGTATCACGCATTCGGACCGGCCTTTTGCCGCAGTTCGGCGGCGCGTCGGGTCGCCGCGTCGACGGCCCGGATCAGGGCTGAACGCAGCCCGTCCGCTTCCAGGCTGGCTACGGCGGCGATCGTAGTACCGCCGGGCGAGCAGACCTGGTCTTTTAGCACGGCTGGGTGTGTTTTTGTCTCAAGGACCAGCGATGCGGCGCCGTAGACGGTCATGGCCGCCATTTCCAGGGCCATGTCCCGCGCCAGACCGTTGCGGACACCCCCATCCGCCAGCGCTTCGATCACCAGCATGATGAAGGCCGGACCGCTTCCGGAAAGGCCGGTAACGGCATCGAGGGCGGATTCCGGAACCTCATAGACACGCCCGCAAGCTGACAGCAGGCCTTTGACAAGCGACTGCTGTCCGGCATCGGCCTGATCAAAACAAACGGCGCTGACTCCGGCGCCCACCAAAGCGGGCGTATTGGGCATTACGCGGGCCAGCGCGATGGCCGGTCCGGCGAGCGCGCGCAGCGATGCGAGCGTCACCCCGGCGGCGATCGAGATGACCAGCTGCGTGTCAAGCAGCGGACGGATGCGGCTGAGCACAGCCGGAACGACAGGCGGTTTGACGGCGATGAGGACAGCGTCAGCGCCGGTCACAGCGTCTTCCGGGGCACAACACACTGTCGCGCCCAGAGACTTGGCCAGCGCTTGCGCCTTGGCTTGGTCCGCGTCATGGAGACGAATCTGGCGCGGCTCCAGCGTTTGCGTCCGCACCAGACCCTCGGCCAGGGCCCGTCCCATGTTGCCGGTTCCGATCACGGCCAGAACCATGTCATGCACCTCCGTTTTTGCCAGGACCGCTTAGGAAAATCGGGCATGGCATTTCAGTCAAATGATATCATTCCAGGCGGGGACATGCAAACAGAACACCAGCCCAGAAACCGACGCCGGACCGTTTCTGGCGCACCGATTCGGGCTGTTGACAGCCCGGGACGGCAATGTTATGATTTGATTCGATCTTAGGGGAGTGGCTCAACGGTAGAGCAACGGTCTCCAAAACCGTCGGTTGCGTGTTCGAATCGCGTCTCCCCTGCCAGACAAAACCCGCGGGCCATATGGCTTGCGGGTTTTGCGATTAGATGCACCCATCATCATAGGGCGGCCGTCGCACAGAGCTGGAAACCATAGCGCAGTCCGCATCTTAACCACGTCGACGGTCCATTTCTGCCGTATCGGAATTTCATTCAGCCTGATATAAGCGATTTTGCGTGCCATGAGACGGCCGAACCTGATTATCTCGAGTCATGACAGGTTTCTAAAATCATGATAAAATCATAATGAAATATTCCGAATGACTCATTTTCAGAATCAGAACAGCAGGCGCGCTTAATCTAGTCATTTAACGAGGGATTACTATGAAAAAGGTCATCTCGGTCGTATTGGTGATTTTTCTGACTCTGTCACTATCCCATCCGCTTCTTGCTGAACAAACCGGTATCCAGCCGTCCGTGCCGGATTTTTCAATGCTTAATTTTACAAATTTTTCGAAGACCGCGGGGTTTCATTTCAATTTCACACCGGCTGGCACAGCCTGGAAGGAAATTGTCGGCGGGCAATCGCCGGCAAAACTGAACGCGACCTATACACTCAAAGAGAACGTGATCCAGGTCGACGCCGATTTTGACCAGAACATCAAGTCGGCCAGTGAACTGACAATGGGCACTTCCAAGGCTTTTACCCCCACCATGCGCGTCGTGTCAAACGGCGCTTTTATTAAGCGTGCTGTTCTGGAGCAGGCAATCGGCACGAATCAGACGATCCAGCCGGATACCGTTTTTGTCAACCCGGCGACAGGGACGGCTTTCAAAGTGGTTGTGGCGATGGATGACACGGAAGGTTTTGAAAACCTTCAGGACCACTATGCGGTTACACAGCCCCAGATTCACGAAGTCGTCGACGACTTGAATATACCCATGTCCGATGTGGCGCTGAACAAAGCCAACATCACAAGTTTTGCCGGACTGCCGGCCGGTCATGGCGGATCTGTCGAGCAATACGTCGTCACATCCAATCCGTTGATGCAGACATCAGCGAAGGCGTCCGAGGCCGCTTTCCAAACGCTGAAGGATCCCCTGATCCAGTTCGAATTCCCGGAGGGTACCGAATTACAGGCCAAGTCGGGTAACCAGAGTATAACCGTGCGTGTATCGGGCGGCATCGGTGTGGGCGATCTCGGACTGGAGGCCAAGTACTCTGGTTTCAGCGGCTATAATTTCGCGCTGAAAATAGCACAGGAGGCATACCTCAACGTCGATGTCGGCATCAATATTTCCAATGAGATCCGCATCCCGATCCTGGGCATCGACGTGCCTTTCGGCGTTGGCCGGGTCAGCGGCGGGCTGTTTGTGGTCGTCGGCCTGGACGGCAAGGTGACGATCCAGATGGAAGCGCGCGAATACATACAGGGCAAAGCAGGCGTAAAGGGCGACACGTTCTTATACGCGCCCGTGTCCTGCAAACCGTTCGTGAGCATACCCGAGCGCTATTTCTCCGGCGATGTCCAGGTGGACGGCAAAATCAACGGATTTGTCAAAGCCGGCGCTCTTTTATCCCTGGAGATCTTTTGCTGGGACCTGGTCGGAGCCGGCGTGTTCATCGGTTCGGGGGTCAACATCACCAGCTCAGATGGACTTCTGGACATCGAGCTATATGGGCTTGTCCAGGTATACATCACCTTCATCGGGGACACATATTATCTGGTTCATCTCAAGCCGACGCTCCTGCGCAAGCAACAGAAGGACATGGGCGGCTATCGGGTGACGCTCGAGGAGAGCTGTGCCTACCAGGACATTGTCGTCGGTTTCCTGCAAAAGAGCGTGAAACAGGGAGACAACATCGTCCTCGTTAACGCAGCGGACGCCCGCTTTCGAATTGTCGTAACCAATCCGCTGACCAACCAGGAAACCACATATCCTAGCAACTACGGTTATTACGGGACGGATCAGGCGGGCCGTTTCCTGGTGCATGACCCTGACATGGATCTCAAGGTCAGCGATCTTGTCGCGATCAAGGTGTATGTGGAGTATGTGCAGCAAGGCAAGCAGATGTTTGACATCTACGGACCCAGCAAGCCGATCGCTGCCACGTATCCGTTCCGATACATCCGGATTACTGCCGCAGACGCGTTCAATGACTGGATCGAAGGCCAGGTCGAGCCGGCGCGCGTCCGCAACTGGGACAAGCAGCCCGACGAGGAAGATCATGAGACCTTGTTTTACCAGGGTGATGTTGAAATTGATATCCAGCTCGAAAACAGCAAGAATGTTTCGCGCCAAACCTTGTACACCGTACATGTGGCCACCGGATCTGACGGCGCATTCAGGGCCTATAACGGCGGACTGAAGGCAGGGGATCCACCTCTCGATGTTCGTCAAGAGCATCGGTTTACCGCCTCCATCGACCAGGACAACGCGTTATGCACACTCAAATCCTATGTATCGCCGCATACCCAATTTGCCTTGAAGACGGTAACGGAAATCGTTCCAGGAACCTCCACCCGCTTCATGGAGGGAGCGGACACGGTCGATCAGGTTAAGTCACGGACCAGAATTTATGTCATCAACATGGGTGGCAGTCGACAACTGACCAACATACCGGCGACGGTCACGCTGCACGGATTGTCCACCCAGGATCGCTCGACGAATGGCTACTGGGCCGGCAACATCCATGGTGAGATGCAGTATTACGGAACCGGCGACGGCAAAACCGTTAACAACGCGACCCATGATCTCGTGTTTCAATCCTCCTCTTCTATCGCGATCGAGAGCAGTTCCAGCGTCGGGCTGATCAATGACCAGACGAATGGAACCTCTTACGTCGACCTGATGCTG
>JAAZFW010000574.1 GCA_012511525.1 Clostridiaceae bacterium | reverse complement strand
GAAGAGAAGGTCAATCGGGCCGGCGAGCGCTTCGGCGTGGCCCGACGCTACACGTCGCACCTGGCCATGCTGCGCGAAGAGCCGCTCGACGGCGTCGTCTGCCTGGTCGAGCCAGACCGCATGTACCGGGTCGTCTATGACTGCCTCACCGCAGGCCTTCCGGCCATGATGGAAAAGCCGGCCGGCATCAACGCCTACCAGGCGGATTCGCTGGCCAGAACGGCGGAGAAGACCGGCAAGATGCTGGCGGTGGCGATGAACCGGCGGCATATTCCGCTGGTCCAGCACGTCTTCAAGCGCATGAAGGAACTGACCCCGATCACCCAGGTCGACGGCGTGTTCATCAAGAGCAGCGACATCGCCAGCGGCTGGCATTACATGAACGCCTTCGTCTCCGACATCATCCATGCGGTCGACCTGATCCGCTACCTGGCCGGTTCGGAGCCCGAGACGGCCGCTACCGTCGCGGCGCGCTTCAATAGCCCGATCGACAACGCATGGAGCAGCGTCATCCGCTTTCGCAACGGCGTGACCGGCACCTTGAAATCCAATTACCAGACCGCCGGCCGCGTCCATTCCTTTGAGATTCATGGCCCCAAGGCCAGCGCGTTTATCAACCTCGGCTTCGGCGAAGCCGCCTGCGACGCGACGATTCTGCACGCGGCCGGTAAGCACATCTATTCGCTGGCATCTGCCGGCGTTCAGCAGCCGAACAGCGAGAAGATCGACGGCATGGCCATGGTCAACAGCGACCAGTATTACCAGTATTCCGGCTTCAAGCAGGAAAACGAGGATTTTGTCCGCTGCCTGCTGACCGGCCAGGCACCGCTCTGCCCGATCGCCGACGCCGCCAAGAGCATGCACATGGCGGAGATGCTGCTCGAAAAAGCCATCTAAAGTCAGGACGTTAAGACATCAGGCTGTCAACCATGATCGCGATCCAGGTTTCGAGCGGCAAACTGGAATCTGATGTCTGAAAAAAGAGGACCCGCATCACCTTGTTCTGGTAACGGACCAGGATGGTCGGCAATTCCAGCTCATCCTGGAAGAAGAAAACCTCATCGGCGGCGGACATGACCTGTTCGCCGCCGATTTTCGCGAACCAGAGCCGATCCTGGCGCCGGTATTCGCGCATCAATGCCCGGGCCAGCCAGGGGCTGGCCGTTTCGTGGTAGTCGACGTACAGGCCGCCCGCCAACGTGCTGGAGTCGGGCAGACGGATCGAGGCTGCTTCCTGCCAGCGGATTGAACGCGGGGCCAGGCAGTCGTGCCATTCGCGAACCGTATTGGAGCGCCCGATGTCCGATGCGCGGTACACGCCGTCCGGGGCAAAATCTGCCAGCGTGGCGAACGGCGGCGGTTCCGATACCAACGTAAGCGGCAGCGCGTTTGCTTCAAGGAGCTGCGTGTTCAAGGTAACAAGCAGCCACACAGCCCAGACGACGGCCAGGGCGGAGCGAAGCACCCGGCTGACGCGGTAACGGGCGGCCCGCCTGCGCCAGTCCCGGCGATGATCCAACGCGCCTTGCTCGAGCAGCTTGCGGCGCAGCCGGCCAAGATGAAACGCCCGGGCGATCGATGTAACCAGTTGCCAAAGCAAAAGCGCCAAGCCCAGCAGGATAAAGATCGTACCGGCCTGGATCATGGTCAGGAGCACATGGCCCCGCATGGCGATCACCGGATAGACAAGTGCCCAGAACAGGCTTGAGACAACGGCCGCGCGTTCCCGCCGGCGCACCGCATCCAGGGCGATCGCCTGCACGGCCGGGGCGGTGTTAAATTCGCGCGCGGCGGCCGCATCCGAGCGGAAGACAAAAAAGCTGCCTCGCTTGGCTACATAGGACCAACCGTATTTTTCTGCGAGCGCGATGGCTTCGTCATCGGGTCTGCCGCCGTTATCCGCCCACAGGCTGGTGCTTTTCGGGGCCGCCTCCAGGCGATAGCTGACGCGGCGCGGGCATCCGCGCGAAAACAGCGCAAACCCGGCCCAGATCCCGTCCGGGCACAGGTGAAGGCCGTTTTGGGCCTGTTCGGCAAGATAGCTCTCCAGGCCCTCGACATCGTAGGCGGGGCAGGGCAGGAGGCGAAGAGTTCGTTTCGTCTTATCGGTCATGATCGGCCCCTCCACGGGTTCGTTCAGCGTCGGCGAGCATGTGGCGCAAACGCTGGACTTCCTGCTCGTACGCCATGTTTCCCTTGTCCGTGATCTGGTAGGTGCGCTTGCGCCCATCGACCTCGATCTCACGGATCCATTTCTCCTGGACAAACTTACCCAGAATCGTGTACAGCGTCGCCGGACCTACGGCGACGCGCCTCGCGGTTTGCCGATCGATGAAATCGGCCACGTCAATGCCGCACCTCGGTCCCTGGCGCAGGGCCATCAGCACATAGAACATGGATTCCGTTAAAACGACCAGCGCCTGACGCGGCATGCTACGGCCTCCTTCCTGCGATATCCATTCATGATATCAATTAACGATATTACAATTTGCAGACGGCCTTGTCAAGAGAAGCGGGACGCGATTGACGAAGCCCGGCAAAGGGACGAGAATAATGTCGAAATGGTTCCTGGAGGCACGCATGGAAACGATATCTTGTTTGGGCACACAAAAGCCAGGCGATAGGATCGCCTTCGAAATCTATCCGCAGACGGCAGACGGCCGTGACCGGACCCCGATCCGCTGGCGCGTGCTGCGCAGCGAAGGCGCCAGGCTGTTTTTGCTCAGCGACCAGATCCTAGACTGCCGGCCTTACCACGAGATGCAAACGGCCGTCACCTGGGCCAACTGCTCGCTGCGCCGCTGGCTGAACGAACGGTTTTTTTTGCGCGCCTTCAGCGCCGCCGAACAACAGCTGATCCAGCCAATCCTCTGCGACGGCCGCTTTGCGGATGGGAACCGGGTCTTCCTGTTGTCCGAGGAAGAGACGCATGAATTGCCAGCCTCATGCCGCGGCACAACGGGCACGGCCTATGCGCGCAGCGTAAGGCCGGGCAGCCGTCTCTATGTCTATGACAAGTCGGTAGAGGAAAACTATTCAGGCGCAGGGGATGAACGAGTGGGCTGTTCCTGGTGGTGGCTGCGGT
>JAAZFW010000573.1 GCA_012511525.1 Clostridiaceae bacterium | reverse complement strand
GGAAGCCGTAGCGTTCGACACAGACCCTGAGCGGGTCTCCGTCTTGCATGTCAAGGGTCTGGATCGGCACCATGCGCCCGATCGAGGTCTCGACCAGCCCGATCCGGCGCTCGAAAGCCGGGTGGTCCGCCGGGTCGAGCGATGCCTTGATATGGCGATCCAGCACCTGGTCCGCGTGCATCAGGTTCTCACAGATCAGGATGTTCAGCGGGGCGTCCGTCTTTTTCAGGCGCCGGGCCAGGCCGGCCGCGAGTGCGGGTGCAATCCGGACAAGGTTGTTGGCGCCGACCGCCGTGGCCGCCAGGTCCGCCCCGGCGACCGCCTCGGCGACCGCCTCGGCGTCGTGTGCGTCGATGGCGCTGACATGGCGGACGCCCTGGTCCTCATGCCCCTCGCTGGAGACGATGCGTACCGGGTAGCTGCCGGACCGGTTCAGGTTTTCAATCAGGTTGGCCGCGACATCGATAAACGTGACGCGGTAGCCCGCCTGGCCCAGCAGCGCGCCGATAAAACCACGCCCGATGTTGCCGGCGCCAAAAATAACCGCTTGTTTCATGGTGTCCTCCCATGCGGCTGCTTCTCCTGCCGCAGTTCTTGCATCAGCGGGTATAGCTTCTTATAAGTGGCGAAGCGCTCCTGGTACTGCGCATGCCGGCAAGCATCGGGGGCGAAGACGCGATCAGTCCTGACCAGGCCGGCCGCCGCCTCATGGTGTGATCTGAAGACACCGCACGCGGTTCCGGCCAGGATCGCCACGCCCAGCGTGCCGGCCTCTGAGACGCGCAGCCTGGTGACCGGTATGCCCATCATGTCAGCTTTAAGCTGCAAGAAGGGCTCCGACCGGGCTAGGCCGCCGACTGCCGCCAGCGATTCGATTATAACACCGGCGCCGGCCAGCTTTTCGACATTGACCATAATTTCGAACGTAATGCCCTCCAGGATGCCCCGGATCATTGCCTCCGGCCCGGTGTCGATCGTCAGTCCCGCCATCAGGCCCTGCGCGCCCGCATCCATGTAGGGGGTCGCGGCACCGGCGAAATGGGGCAGGACCAGGATCGGCGAAGGCCCCGGTGATGCGAGCGCGCGCTCGATCATCAGCGTGTAGGCGTTGATGCCGCTCTTTTCCGATTCCAGCCGGTAGGGCAGGCCGAGACGGTCGCGGAACCACTTGAGCAGGCTGCCGCCGGTAAACGTGAACGCATACGTGACATACAGGCCGGGCAGCACGTGAGGCACGCAGGCAAAATGGTTGGACGCCATGGCCGGCGTCAGGAGCGGCCGGGCAAAGGCCGGCGTGATGCATTCGGTCGAGCCCAGGCCGTCGACCGCCAGCCCCGGCCGTACAACGCCGGCGCCGAGAGCGGCGCACGCCTGGTCGTGGCCGCCGGCGGCCAGGATGACATCACCGGGCAGCCCAAGCTCTCCGGCAAGGGCTTTTTCGATCTTCCCGAGCAAGGTCCCCGACGGCACCGGCTCCGCGAATTTTTCCCTGTCTATGCCGGCCGCGTCGAGCAGCTCGTCCGACCAGTCTTTTTGCCGGATGTCAAAGGCCATGGTGCGGGCAGCCAGCGAATAGTCGGTGGCCGGCCGGGCTCCGAGGCGGAAGAGAATAAAATCGGCAAACAACAGGAATTTCCAGGTTTGGCGGTAAATCTCCGGCCGGTGTTCTTTCAGCCACATGATTTTGCACAGGCTGAACATCGGCTGGATGTAGGTGCCGGCAATCGCGAGCACCCTGGTGTCGCCCGGGTCATTCCGGAGCTTGTCCGCCTCCTCACGGCCGCGGCTGTCGATGTAGAGCATGCTGTTGCAAAGCACGCGGCCGTGCCGGTCGACGGCGACGACGGCCTCGCCGAACGAGGACACCCCGATCGTCCGGATCTTATCATCACGATACGCGGCCGTCACCTGTCCGATCACGGCCTGGACCTGGGTCCAGACAAGATCCGGATCCAGTTCCTCCCAGCCGGGCTGCGGCGAGACCAGGGCATATTCCCGGCTGGCCTCGGCCAGAACGGCGCCGTCTGCGGCGACGATCGTCGCCTTACAGCCGGAGGTCCCGATGTCAAGTCCCAGAATCGACATGCCTGGCGCCTAACGGGCGGACGGCATCGGGCGGACCCATTGTTCCAGGTATCCGCCGACGATGCGCCGCATCGCCTGGAAGATGATCGTCTGCCGGTAAACGGTCGTGAAAAAATCGATCGACAGGCCGCGGTCTTCGCGACAAGCCGGTCCCAGCAGACCAGCCGCTTTGAGTTCGGCGACAACCTGGCTGCCCGCGGCCTGGTCGGCATGAGCCGCCAGTTCCCGGAGCAGGTGCGGCGACGCGTCACGTTCCAGCGCTGTCCAGAGATTGACTTTGCACACGCCGTCATCGGCCAGGCCGGCGATCTGGTCGGCCGGAACGGATGAGGCGCCGTGCAGGACGATGCGCGGGCCGACCCGATCCCGGATGCGGCGGGCCTGGTCGCCGTGGTAGGTCAGATTGCCTGCGGCGGCCCGATGCTCGGTGCCCAGGTTGGCAACGATCAGGTCGACGCCGGTTCCCTCGAGGTAGGCCTGGGCCTTGTCGGCCGTTGTCAGCGCGCAGCGGATATCGCCGGTCGCGTCGACGATCTCGTCACACGCCCCCTCAATGACAATTTTTTCTCCCTGCTCGGCGACAAACCGGCGCGTCCGGCGGATGTTTTCCTCCAGGGGCACGCTCGAAGCATCGAACATGATCGATGAAAACGCATGCATGTCCCAGCGCAGAAGTTCCTCGTCGGCGTCGAACTGGGTATGGTCGAGATGGACCAGGATGCGCAGCTGGCTGTAAGGCGAATCGGAGCCGGCCAAAACGTTAAGGTCGGCGAGGAACAGCTTGAGGCCGATGTCCCAGCGTCGGGTCTGGGTGTAGTTGGCCGACTGGCTGCGGTGCGCGTAGCGGTTGGTCAAGGCCAGGATGATCGGCAGATCCGGCTCGCCGATGGCCTCGCCGTGCAAACGAACCGCGTCCAGGATGGCCTCGGTCGTCGTCAGGTTCTCTGTGCAAAAGCAGGGCAGGACGCGTTTCCTGTCCGCGGCTTCCCGGTAGATGGCAAGGACCGCCTGGCGGTCGGTGACAATGGACATAGCGGTCTCCTTATCCGAGCGCGAACAGCTCGTAACCCAAGTAGGTGCTAAAAGCCTCTTCAAGGACTGTTTTCATCCGGCCGACGCCGACCGTTGTATGGTGGCGGAAGCCGTGGCGGCCGATCCGGAGCAGGATCTGCTGCAGGTTATCGATCCGGGCCACACCGCCGCAGCCAAAGAAGCCGTCCGGGATCCGATCGTCGGTAAATTCGCCTTCGCCGACATAGAATGTGAGGCGGCCGTTTTCGGTCTTGCAGTTGGAGAAGGTCATCGGGAAAGCCCGGATACGGCCTTCGTCGCTGCCCCAGCCCTGGTCCGGCTGGTTCTTGGAAAACATCTTGTGATCGGTCACGGTTCCGCGGGCGGCCATCAGGGACTCGGCGATCGGCCCGCAGTGGAACAGGATGACCTTGTCCTGGTCCTCGCCGTAATTGTTGTTCCAGTCGACGCAGGCGGTCGGCTGTTCGGATGACAGCTTCATCGCCTGCATGCTGATCGCCGAGCACAGGTCGGTCTCGCACGAAGCGACGATGCCCCGGTCGTTCAGCTCACCGAGCAGCACGCAGGGGGCGATCCCGTACCAGGTCTGCAGTTCTTCCCAGCAGCGCAGCGACAGGGCGTCGAGCTGGTACTCGGCGATATACGCGTCGAGCACCGCCGATAGCTTGGCCAGGCTGAGCAGTTTGGCGGACGGGACACGGGAGACGTCGGTGTAGGCTTTGAGACGGTCGATTTTGGCCGCGACCGCCGCATCTTCATCCTTCATCTGGCCGATCCGGTGCACAACGGCGGACAGGTCAAACGACTCCACTGTAATGTTGTTCGCCTGCAGCGTAATCTCGTCGAAGCGCACCGTCTTGAACGCGGTCGTGCGGGCGCCGAAGCAGCCGATCGTCAGCCGGCGCATGCCGCGCACCACGCGGCAAACGGCGGCAAAGTCGTGCAGCTGGTCTCGGAAGGCGTCAGACAGCGGATGGACGACGTGCGGCGGAAAGACGGTAAACGGGATGCGGTACTGGTGGAAAACATCCTCGATGCTGAACTTGCCGCAGAACGCGTCGCGGCGGCAGGCGAAATCGAGCTTATCCAGCTCGTCCGGATAAGCCTGGATCAGGATCGGTACGCCGGCGTCGCGCAAGGCCGCCACCGCGCCGTTCTCATCGCTGAAATTGGGCATGCAGAGGATGACCCCGTCGAAGCGGCCTCGCTGCGCCTGGAGCCAGTCCGCGTACAGGCGGCCGTCGGCGCGTGTCTCAATACCGCCATACGGGGTCGCCTGCTCGTCGAGCAGCAGGGCGTCGTACCCGCAAGAGGTGACCGCCTGGAGCATCTCCGCGCGGGCCGAGGCGATCAGGGTCTCCGGCATGAAGCCGCGATTGCCAAAATAAAGGGCGAACGTCATCTTTTTCTTTTCCATCGTGAAACCTCGCAAGAAAGACGGATGCTTCCCTCTTATTGTAACCGTCATTTTCTGTTTCAGCTATGGAAAAATGTCAAAAGGCTGGTAAAATCGTCCGGATATTTTAGCTTGCTAAAAGTTAGTTATAGGTAACATAGATCACCGCGCCTTCCGGGGAGCCCCCTATAATGAAGTTAAGACAAACGAAGACGCTGGCCCGGGAGCGATGCATGCTTCCCTTTTGGTCAGATGTGAATGGGAGGTCTTACCATGAAACACACATTACCGACAATAAATTATGCGTATGACGCGCTCGAGCCTTACATCGACGCGCGCACGATGGAAATCCACCATACCAAACACCACCAGGCGTACATCGACAAGCTCAACGCCGCCCTGGCGGGCCGTCCGGAACTGGCCGACAAACCGCTTGAGGCGCTGCTGGCGGATCTCGACGCACTGCCGGCCGACATCCGCACCGCGGTGCGCAACCATGGCGGCGGGCACGCCAACCACACCTTGTTCTGGACCGTAATCGGGCCTGGGCAGGGCGGCAGGCCCCAAGGCGATCTGGCCGCGGCGATCGACCGCGCGTTCGGCAGTTTTGACGCTTTCAAGGCACAGTTTGCGGACGCGGCAGCAGGTCGGTTCGGCAGCGGCTGGGCCTGGCTGGTCAAGGACAAAGACGGGAAACTGTCAATCGATTCGACCGCCAACCAGGACTCCCCGCTGATGGCGGGCAAGACGCCGCTGCTTGGCCTGGACGTCTGGGAGCACGCTTATTACCTGAAATACCAGAACAGGCGTCCGGAATATATCGGAGCCTTTTGGAATATCGTCAACTGGCAGCAGGTGGCCGCCAACTATAACCATTGACCTTTTACGCTGCTGACCGCCGACCAGCACCGGAACGCTTCGCCGAAGCGTTCCGTTTTTTAATCGTAACTTGCCGTGCGCAGATGCCGGGGCAGCGAACCGACCACGATCAGGCGCTTGTCCTTGTCGTAGAGGAAATAGATGCGCAGCAACAGCCCCGCCTTGTCACCGATGCGCAGGTGCCGGTCAAGCAGGCTTTCGACCGGTTTGCCTTTGTGCCCGATCGTGTACTTGATCTTGTAATCGGTCGGGTACATGGTGACAGAGACGCCCTTGACCGGCGCGACATCGAAGCCGCGCGCGTATTTCTGCGCGCAAAGCTGCTGCTTGTCGTCTTCGTTGATCAGGCCAAGCAGCAGGTCGCGGTACTCGCAGGCTAAAAATTCCAAGGCGTCGCAAAGCAACGGCAGGTTGACCTCGTCCGCCGTGACATCCGACAGTTCGCGCAGGGCCCGCGCATGCAGCAGCAGTTTACCGTCGAAAAACCGCCTGACCCAGTCGGGCAGTTCGGCCAGGCAGGCCGGGCGTTCGGCCAGGATCTGCAAGCGCCGGATCTTTGCGTCTTTTTTACCAAGCTCTGCCAGGTAGCGCTGTTCCAGGTTGTCCTTTTCCTGACGCAGCGATGCCATATCGGATTCCTGGGCCGAGATCTGCTCCGTGAGCCGTTTGATTTTTTTCTCTTTCAGATCAAGCATCGACTGCAAATGCCGCCGGTCGTCGGCATGGCGCGCCAGCAACGCCTGCTCGCGTTCCTCGCCAGCACGCAGGATTTCCTCCTTGCTGTGGTGAATGTCCAGGATCTGCTTGCGTTCGATCGCCTTGGCTTCGGGCAGGAAGACGACGGATTTGAACACCACCGGCTTTTGCTTCGGGTATTCCTGGAGCCAGGCATCCAGCCGCACCCGCTCGCCGGACGGGTTGTGCCGGATCCGCTCGTAAGGGATATGCCTATGGTCATGGCCGAAGGCAACCGGTTCGACCACCAGGGCCTCACCGGGAAAAAGCGCGTAGCCGCAGATTTTCTGAAAAGCGGCCAGCTGCGCGGCCGGGACGAAGAAGAACTGGGCGTAACCCATCTTGTCGTGCGCCAGTCGCTCCAGCTCGAGCTGGACCGGTATTTCGGGATCCGGCACCAACGGCAGCGGCAGGATACCGGCCGGCGACCGGCTGAGCTTGGCGATCAATTCGCCGGGCGTGGGCAACTGCTCGGGTCCGGGCATTTCCGGCACGGCTTCGGCGACGATCACGGCAGGAAGCATCCGGTCCGGGTGCTTCAGCCAGGCCTTCAGGTTCTGCAGGGCGCCCGTCCGGTCCAGCCGAATCGCCTCCGTACCGATCGGCCAATTATGCGTCAGGCCCAGGCGCGGGTTGCGGACCATCTGCCCGACCAGCGCCAGGCGGTAGACTTCACAAGGTGCCGTCGTTCCCTCCGGTTCCGAAACCAACGTGCGAAAACCGCATGCGACACGGCCGTTCACCAGATGAAACGCGACATGGGTTTCAAACAACCGGCCGGCGACCGGATTTCGGGCCTGGTTTCCGGCTCCAGGATCTGGACCCAGGTCAGGCTCATTGAGCTGCATCGCCCAGATCTGCTCCTGCGGCAGCCAGATCACGTCGAGCGCGTAGCCTGTATCGAGGCGAAACGAATGGAAACGGTCCAGACCGACCATGTCCGCCGCGTCCGGCTCAGGCCAGTCCAGCTCGGGCGGGATGCCGAACTGGCGGAAGCGCTTGCGCAGCCAGCTGAACGTCTCCAGCACACAAAGAGCAAGCGCCTCATCGGGAGCTGCCCGGCCCGTCTCAGACAGCAGCTGGTACGACGGGTAGATGACGTTGCGCAGCAACGGCAGTGGCTGGTGGCGGTGTGGCGTTTGTTGTGAGGCAGTCATATCCGATCCTTTTGGGATTCCGGCATCTGGCCGTTCAGTACGATCGCTAAGGGGCTTTCATTCACGCCTGTCCGGAAAAAGAGCAACGGATCTCTTAGCGGTCCTTAGAAACCCATGTTCTCCAGGATAACGACAGCTTTTTCGATGGCCTGGTTGCAGATCGCACGTTTGAGCTCCGGCGCCATGGCCTGGCCCGCTTTTTCATCGCGCACATCGTAACCGAGCAGGTCTCGGCAAAGCACCGTGCCTTGCTCTTTGCGGACCTGATCCATAAATCTGATCGTCATGCGGTTGCATTGCTCTTTTGTGGCTTTATCCGCCGCATCGGTCTGGCCGTATTTCAGCCCGATCGCCATAACGGCGCCGCTGATGGCGCCGCAGACTTCACCGGAGCGCAGTCCGCCGCCGAAACCGCCGGCAAAACGCAGCGCGGTTTCCCGATCCATCCCCAGGCTGCCGGCAAACGCCGCGATCACCGCCTGGGCGCAATTGTAGCCTTCTCCGAAGGCATCCAGGGCTTGTTTCACTTTTTCTGACATATCCGATCCCCATTTCCCTTATTTGCTGCGGCTGGAGCCGCACCTTGATTGTATCACAGGGCGCGTCAGGACACGGCCTCCTCCGGATCAGGCTGGATGTGCGGGATGACACGGCGGATGTAAAGGCAAAGGCCCAGCAGCAAAAATCCTTTGATGACGACCAGGAACTGCGACCCGTAGAAGGGCAGACCGAGGAAGTGCCAGGGCGCGTGCGGTTCGGTCAGGGACAAAAACCAGGTTCCGAAGGCCGAACCGAACAGGACGCTGATGTTGGCAGAAAAGTTCCAGAACGTGATGTACAAATCGGTATTGCCCTTGGGTAGGTTGACATAGAACAGGTTGGCGAAGACCAGGCTGGTTCCGACGGAGATGAACCCCTGGACGATGCTGACGACCACATAGACCCATTTCGTCTGGCTGGTCGCGAACGCGATCGGAAACTCCATCAGGGCGGTCATGAAAACAACCAGCAGCAGCAGGGTCGACCAGGAATGAAGGCTGATCGCGCGCCGCCAGTAGCGCAGCAGGAACGCGCTGCAGACGGCATTGACGATCGACCCGATGTAGACATAGGTGTAACCGACCTGAACGGTGTTCAGGACATAGTAGATCCACGTGCTGGCGTTGACATTGGCAAAACAGCTCCAGAGCATGACGATCAGGGCGGTCAGGAGAAACTTGCGCGACCGGATCGGGATGCGGATGATGTCCCAGACCGCCACTTTGCTGCCCATGTTCTTATACGGGAATTCGCGCGGGATCGTATAGAGCAGCACGGCACTGAGGATCAGAAGGCCTGCTGCCGCGTAACGCGCGATCGTGATCACACGGGCCTGCAGCGGGGATCCTGCCAGGGCGTCCGCGATCAGGGACGCCGTGATCGCGACTCCGGTGCCCACGGTTGCGCTGATCAGGTTCGAATAGGAAAAATAGATGTTCCGGTCATCGCCGCGGGGCAGAAAATGGATGTGCCAGGCAGCCGATCCGGAACCGAACAGGGCATTGGACGTGTTGCCTAAAAACAGCAAAATGCCAAACCAGACCGTCCGGCCGACGTAGTCGCTGACAAAATGGGGCATGATGGTCGTGGCGATCACCACGGTCGCATAGTAAAACAGCACATTGAAGATCATGATCGCCCGCCGCTTGCGGAACTTGCTCATGATCACAGGCGAGAGCAGGCTGAAGGCCCAGGCGACATAAGGGATAAAGGCGATGATGCCGACGCGGACGATGTCGATGCCGTTCAGGCTCAGGAAACCGGTGTAGAAAACACCGGTGATGAAGACGTTGGCGATACTGGCGATCAGGGTGTTGAGCAAGAGGAAGCTTCTCCCCTTGGCCAGATCGTCTTTGAAATTAAAGACCCGGAAAAAATCCGAGTACCGGATTCGATCGCGAATCGAGATCACCAGTCAACCTGCTTTCTGCGTCACTTAGGCCAGCTGGCCTGATCGCCTTTAGTTTGACAGCATGCCCATTGAAAGTCAATCAGCCGCCAAACACGTCATACGCCTGTTTTTAGTCAGTTGAACAGGTTTTTCCGGGCGTCGGCAAAGATATTTCTACGGGAGCATCACAACGTTTACGTTGTAATTTTCACCGATTTCCGCTAGAATTATTATGATTGGATAACAAACAGCCCCCAGGGGCATTAACAGGAGGATGTATCATGGCGATTAAAGTTGGCATTAATGGTTTTGGCCGAATTGGCCGCATGGTTTTCCAGGCTATTTGCGACCAGGGCTTGCTGGGTAAGGAAATCGATGTCAAGGCGGTCGTTGATATCTCGACTGACGCCGATTATTTTGCTTACCAGATGAAATACGATTCGACGCAGGGCAAGTTCAAGCACACGGTCACCACCGAAAAGAGCAGCCCGGATCTTGAAGACAACGACACGTTGGTTGTCAATGGCAACAAGATCAAGTGCGTCATGGCGACACGCAACCCCGCGGATCTTCCCTGGGGCGCGATGGGTGTCGACTATGTCATCGAGTCAACCGGCATTTTCAACGATATGGAAAAAGCTTCCGGCCACATCGCCGCAGGCGCCAAGAAGGTTATCGTTTCTGCTCCCGGCAAGGGCGGCATGAAGACCATTGTCATGGGCGTCAATGAGACTGAATATGATCCTGCCAAGCATGATGTCGTTTCCAACGCGTCCTGCACGACCAACTGCCTGGCCCCGCTGGTTCATGTCATCCTCAAGGAAGGCATCGGCATCGAGACCGGCCTGATGACGACGATCCACTCCTATACGTCGACCCAGAAGACCGTTGACGGCCCGTCCAAGAAGGACTGGCGCGGCGGCCGTGCTGCGGCGATCAACATCATCCCCTCGACCACCGGCGCCGCCAAGGCCGTCGGCGAGGTTCTGCCCCAGGTCAAAGGCAAGATGACCGGCATGTCGTTCCGTGTTCCGACGCCGACCGTTTCGGTTGTCGACCTGACCTTCACCGCCGTCCGCGACTCCTCGATCGACGAAATCGACACCAAACTGAAGGAAGCGTCCCGGACCTACCTCAAAGACATCCTGGGCTTCACCGATGAGGATCTGGTCTCGACGGATTTCATCCACGACCCCCGTTCCTCGATCTATGACAGCAAGGCAACGCTGCAGAACAACCTCAAGGGCGAGAAGCGCTTCTTCAAGGTCGTTTCCTGGTACGACAACGAGTGGGGCTACAGCAACCGCGTCGTCGATCTGGTCCGTTACATGGCCCAGAAGGACGGCAGCCT
>JAAZFW010000085.1 GCA_012511525.1 Clostridiaceae bacterium | reverse complement strand
GCCTTGTGGACCAGAAGGCCGCCGCTGTTGCGCTTGTCGCGATGCCAGCGCCGGAAATAGTCGGCGCCGTGGCTCGTGTTGAGCAGCCATTCGAAATGGACCGAAAAAACATCCCCGATGGCCCCGTCCATGATCAGCTCGCGGATTTTCGTGTTGTAGGGCGCGTAACGGTAGTTGAACGAGACGCGCAGCTTGCGCCCGGTGCGCCGGATGGCGTCCAGGATCGCCTGGGCCTTCTCCTCGTCGGTGGTCATCGGCTTTTCGGTCAGGACATCGCATCCAAGTTCCATCGCCCGGACGATGTAGCGGTGGTGCGTCCGGTCGATCGAAGTAACGATGACGACATCCGGCTTGTGCGCTTTGATCATGTCATCAAACTGGCTGCTGTTGTATGTCGGAACGGGATCAAGGCCGTATTTTTCCTGCAGGATCCGGTTGGCGTAGTCCATGCGTGTCTGGTTGACATCGCAGAAAGCGACCAGACGGGCTGTTTCGCGATAGGGGCCGGCGATGGCCTCGTAGAAAAATCGGGCTCGGCCGCCGACACCGACTTGCACATACGTCTTGCTCATAGGAACCTCCCTTTTCTTCCGGGATGCACCCGGACAAAACATCTACCTGCGAAAATTCTGGCGCCACTGCCGCTGGCGCCGCAGGTTGTTGATCCGATTGATAAAATCGTGCCAGAAAAAAAGAATAATGTTGGCCACGGCGACCAATAGCGCGATCCGGGCCGGCCAGCTGGACACGATCAGCTCATAGGCAAAAAAGGCCGCGTTGAGGTAGGCAAGCCACTTGACTTTGACCGGTAGAATGAAGAAGAGGCGCAGCTCGAACTCGGGAAACAGGATCGCGAAAGCGAAAAACAAGGACAGGTTGAGATAATGGTTGGTCGCATAGCCCGTGATCAGGCCGGCGATAATCGTACCGGCGATCCCCGCCAGGTAGAACAGGTTGAATCGGGCGACACCCCATTCGTTTTCCAGCGCCTGGCCGATCATCCAGTAAAAATAGAGCACAAAAACGACAAAGAGCGGGCTGTTGCTGATCGGAATGAAAACAAACGACAGCACCCGCCAGATTTGACCGCTCAGGATAGCGGACTTGCTGAATACTAAAAAAGGCGTCAGGCGGCCCATGAAAACCAGGTCGAGCACGAACACCGCACCCATGCTGATCACGATGTACTTCATCAGGTTGGGAATCGCGAACCGCCGTATTTTGTTTGCCGCGCGGTCGAGCCAGTTTCTCATCGGTTACCTCCGTCAGCTTCCTATACCGAACTATCGTCTATTGTAGCATAGAGCGGATAGCCTGCCTATGTTACAATGGTGATATAGGATAAACAAAGGAGGGACTCGCGATGCGTGCGCTCTTTATTGGCGGAACCGGAACGATCAGCACGGCCATCAGCCACCAGCTGGTCGAGCTGGGCTGGGACCTGACCTTGCTGAACCGGGGTACGCATGCCGAACGGCTGCCGCGGGGCGTCGCCCTGTTGACCGGCGACATCGGCAACGAGGAAAAAATCAGCCAGCTTCTGGAGGGGCAGTGGTTCGATGTAATCGTCGATTTCATCGCCTTTGTCCCAGACCAGGTCCGGCGAGACATCCGTCTGTTCCAGGGTCGGTGCAGCCAGTTCATCTTCATCAGCTCGGCATCCGCCTACCAGAAACCGCCGTCCAGTTACCTGATCACCGAAAGCACGCCCCTGGCCAATCCTTACTGGCAG
>JAAZFW010000572.1 GCA_012511525.1 Clostridiaceae bacterium | reverse complement strand
TCCTGGCTCAGATGCTGACGCGCCGCCAGAATGAGGGCAGCGCCAGCACGGCGACCGGCATGATCTCCAGCCGGCCCAGCAGCATGCACAGCGACAGGACCGTTTTGCTGAAGTCCGAAAAAGCGGCATAGTTGCCGGTCGGCCCGACCATGCCCAGGCCGGGGCCGATGTTGCCGATGCACGCCAGGACGGCGCTGAATCCGGTGACCAGATCCTGCACGTCCGCCGCGACCAAAAAGACAGCCACAGCCAGAATCGTCAGGTAGAACAGGATAAACAGCACCACGCTGTGCAGCGTTTCCGAATCGACCTTTCGTCCGCCAATCCGGATGCTTTGCACGATCTGGGGATGTTTCATGCGCGTCATTTCGCGCCGGATCAGCTTGAGCATCATCAGGATACGGATACACTTGATGCCGCCACCGGTCGAACCCGCGCTGGCTCCAACCAGCATCAGGGCCAGCAGGATGGTCTTGCTCAAGGCCGGCCAGGCATTGAAGTCCGCGGTTGCGAATCCGGTCGTCGTGATGATCGACGAAACCTGGAAAAAGGACTGGCGCAGAGCGGCGCCGGGCGTCAGCAGCTGGTGGCGCAGGACATCCCAGGTGATGACCGCGACAGACAGTGCGACCACCGCCAGGTAAAAGCGCAGCTCTTCGTCACGCCAGAACGACTTCCAGTTGCGCCTGATCAGCTGGTAATGCAACGTGAAGCTGATGCCGAAGATCAGCATGAAGACGGCGATGATCAGGTCGATCGCCAGGCTGTTGTATGCCCCGACACTGGCGTTGCGGTTGGAAAAGCCGCCCGTCCCGGCCGTGCCGAAGGCATGAATCAGGGCGTCGTAAAAGGACATCCCGGCCAAAAGCAGCGCGATGACCTGCGCCAAGGTCAGGGAAACATACAGGATGTAGAGGATCTTGGCGGTCTGGGCCAGTTTGGGCACGAGCTTGCCCGGCGCGGGCCCGGGGCTTTCCGCCCGCAGAATGTGGACGGCACCAGCGCCGGCCATGGGCAGGATGGCCAAGGTCAGCAACAGGACGCCCATGCCGCCGATCCAGTGCGTGAAGCTGCGCCAAAACAGGATGCCGCGCGGCAGGCCTTCGATCCGGGTCAGGATGCTCGCCCCCGTAGTCGTGAAGCCGGAGACCGATTCGAAAAGGGCATCCACAAAACGGGGGATCGAACCGCTCAGCACAAAGGGCAGAGCGCCGAAAACAGACATCACCAGCCAGCCCAGGGCGACAATGGCCAGCCCGTCCCGGGCGTAGAGGCCGTTTTTAGGCGGTTTGATCGGGACGAGCAGCGCGCCGAGCATCAGGACGGCGATCGTGATCAGGAAAGCAGGGGCGTCGCCGTCGCGGTAGAACAAGGCCACGACGAGCGACGGCACCATGAAGGCGCCTTCGCACAGCATGACGATGCCCAGGCTGCGGATGACGGCGCGATGGTTCATAGCGGCTCTTGCACCTGGAAGACATCGTCGAGCGATTCCGGTGACAGGCCCTTGACAAACAGGATCACCCGGTCGTTGCGATGCACATCGTCGCTTCCGTGCGGGATGATGATCTCGTTCTTGCGCACAATGGCCGCGATGATGGCGTTCTTGGCCATCTTCAGTTTTTTTAGCGGCGTGTTCAGGTAC
>JAAZFW010000571.1 GCA_012511525.1 Clostridiaceae bacterium | reverse complement strand
GTATCGATATCTTCTCCTGATTCTTTTCGTTCTTTCATATCTAGCCATGCTTTAATTTTAAACAGGATAACTGTCTCCAATTCAATGAGTGAAAAGCCATCCACCGTCCGTCTGCCTTTTATTAATTGATCGTAATAATCATCATTTAATAATATTGCAGAGAGACTGACGATGCTTTCATCTATATGAATGGGAGTCAGTCCTCTATCGAAGTTTAGTTCAAATTCATCAGGAAGCTTACTGAAGAGTTCTATCATTTTGGGAAAGGATGTATCTTTTGGATCTGTAAAACGGAAAAATTGATTCTCACCCGTTCCCTTCTCACGATGCTCTTAACCCCCATCTTCTATGAATTGCCAGAAGGTTTCCCCGAAAGAGGAATCGAGAGCCTCAATGATGAGCACCATATCCAGATCCTTGGTTGCTCGAAATGTAGCTCCAAGTTCATCCATAAGAATATCGCATGCTGTTCCTCCAATAAAGACATATTGACTTGTGTGATCTCCAAAATACTCTTTAAATTTTTCTAGTCCATGTACCATGGTTCACCCCGCAAGACTTCTTCTAATGCTTGCTCAACCCTTTCATCAGTTTCTTCCTTCAAAGATGCATACAAAGATAGTAGATCCACATGGTGATTATTAGAAAACAGTCCAGGATCATAGTCCCAAAGCTCTAACTCCACCAGTTTTCTATCTTTTATAAGGTCCTTATTTTTAACAACTTCAATCTGTTCTTTATTTAGCTTATTTCTATCTATTGCCATAATCGGATGACCGGGTGGATTGATCAAGGATAATTCTGCCAATGCATCCATTCCAGCAGTCATAGCACCTAGAGGCATTGTCTTTGTGTAGATGATTTTCCTCACTGGAGTCTTTATATAATCGCGTCCCCTAAGAAAGTAGTCTGGGTCATTAATCCTCTTATACTCCTTGCTGCGGCCAGTCATTCCTCCAATTTCAAAGGAGATGAGGTTCGCATGGTACAGATCATTTAGCGCTCTGGAAGCTGTCATTTTATTAAATCCCAGCTTTTTGGCAAAATCGGTCGTATTAACGATTTCCTCTTGATGATACAAGAAGTACAAATATGCAATCTGCGCAGGTGTTGTGAATTCCTTCGCTTCTTCTTCAAAGTGCTCTTTGGCTTTTTTCAAATCAAGCCCCAAGAATGGCAAATACATCTGTCCATCTTCAATCACAAAGGCAATCCTGTCTTCAATCAGACTTTTTCTTCTATACCTTGTGATATCTTTGTAAAATAGAACAATTTGACGATCCGCCAGATTTTTAATTTGCTTTATATGCTTTTGAAGCTGATCGACATTTGGCATCTCGTCAACCGCTTCTAGTAAGATACATCGTGTTCCAAGAATCGTCATCTCATAGAAGTTGTAGCTATCTCTTAAAAAAATCGGAAAATCATTTTTTTTAAGCCACGGTTTTATGGTAAGCTGCTCATCTACATTTTCTTTCAAGTAATGCGCTGCTGTCATGACCAATGAGATCACCTCCTAATATAACAAATAATACTTCAAATATAACACTGTAACTGTTACATTGCAAATTCTATACGTTACATTTGGTAATTAAACCTGTAATCGGCAAGCAGCCAAGCAAAAAACCTGAAAAGCCAACGTGCAACGCACTTTGACAAATAAGGGACTGTTAAGAAATTAGTAGCTCTTTTCTTCGAGAGATTGACGAGTCTGGTCAATCTCTCGGGGAATCTATAGAGCTGCTTATTGATGAACAGTCCCTAAATATGGTGATAATATCTACATACAAAAACAGGTGTTTCAATCTGGTCAAAACGACCTCAGGTCGCATGTCACATACGTTGACCATCTGGCGCGAAGGCACGCTCTCTGTTATGATCGGATGCGATACGACCCCGGCAAGCGGGCCGATCGGGGGGCGAGCCATGAAGGTGAATGTCCGGTCTTTCTGGCGCAAGGATCCTGTCCTGTTTTTGTCCGGCCTGCTGGCGCTGCTTTCGCTGCTCTGGGTGCCGCCCGACCGGGCGTATGCCGGCTACCTCGACTTCAAGGTCCTGATCTGCCTGTTTGTCCTGATGCTCGCGGTCGAGCTGCTGCGCGAGGCAGGCTGGCTGGATGTCGCCGCGCAGCATGTTTTGTGCCAGGCGGGCAGCCGGCGCAAACTCTCCGTCCTGCTCACGGCCTTCGCGTTCTTCCTGTCGATGCTGGTCACCAACGATGTCGCCCTGCTGACACTGGTGCCGCTGACGCTTCGCGTCACGGGCGATGGCCACGATGCGCCTTTGACGGTGCGGCTTTTGGTGCTGCAGACCCTCGCGGCCAACATCGGCAGCATGCTGACGCCGGTCGGCAACCCGCAGAACCTGTATTTGTATGCGCACGGCAGCATGACCTGGCCGGTCTTCTGGGGCGCGGTCTGGCCGGTCGGACTGGCCGGCGGCCTGCTGCTCGGCCTGTTGGCGCTGCTTGGCCCGGATCGGCCTCTGCCACAGGGACCGCATCCGCCAAAGCTAAGCCCGGGTGCCGCGCCGCTGGCAGGCCTGATTCTGTTTGCCGCCGCCGTCCTATGCGTTTTCGGCGTGCTGCCGGCGTGGCTGCTGCTTGCCGGCGCCTTGCTGATTGTCCTGCCGCTGCGCCCGGCCAGCCTGGCCCGGGTCGATTACGCCCTGCTGCTGACGTTTGCCTTTTTCTTCGTGTTCGTCGGCAACGTCAGCCGCATCGATGCGGTCGCCCGCTGGCTGGGCGGCATGCTTGCCAGTCCGGCGCAGGTCATCTTGACCGGCAGCCTGGCCAGCCAGGTGATCAGCAACGTTCCGGCCGCTATTTTGCTGTCCGGTTTCACCACGCGCTGGGCGGAGCTGCTGCGAGGGGTTAATGTCGGCGGCTGCGGCACGCTGGTCGCGTCCCTGGCCAGCCTGATCACCTGGCGGCTATACAGCCGAACGGCGTCCGCTTCGTGCGAACGCCGCCGTTTCCTGCTGGTATTCTCAGGCTTGAACGCCCTGTTCCTGGCCGTGCTGCTGGCCGTCGCCCTGCTGGCGCCGTTTTGACGCTCAGACGTTGAACAGCATGTCGCTGTAGGTCGGGATCGGCCAGTAGGCGGCGTCGATCAGTTCCTCGAGCCGGTCGCCGTCCTGGCGCAGCGGTGCCATGGCGGAAAAGACCAGGTCGCGATACGCTGCGGCCTTGTCCGCCGCGCTGCTGTCTGCCGATTCGGCCTGCTCGACTGCCTCTTCAAGCCGGGCCAGGTTTTGGCTGAAGGAGACCAGGCGGCTGCTGATCTCGCCGCACAGCGCCTGCTCGACCGAAACGTCGCAGCCGGCCTGGCTGACCTGGGCGATCGTGTTGGCGAGGTGCCCCTTGTAGGAGATGACAGCCGGCAGGATCTGGCGCCGGGACATTTCGATCATGGTCAGGGCCTCGATGTGCAGCGTCTTGATGTAGTTCTCGTAGAGGATTTCGGCGCGTGACGCCATCTCGCCGCGGGACAAGACCGCGTGCTTTTCCATCAGGGCCAGGTTCTTCTCCTGGCGGATGGCCTGGATGGCCTCGACCGTGGTGGCGATGTTGGGCAATCCGCGCCGGTCGGCTTCCTCGACCCATTCCTGGGTGTAGTTGTTGCCGTTGAAGATGATCCGCCGGTGATCGCAGATCGTTTCCTTGATCAGGGCCGCCAGCGCCTTCGGCAGGTCTTTTGCCGCCTCGAGCCGGTCGGCGAACTGGCCCAGGGTCTCGGCGACGATCGTGTTGAGCGTGAAATTGGCCTGGGCGATCGTCTGGGACGAGCCGACCATGCGGAACTCGAACTTGTTGCCGGTGAAGGCGAACGGGGAGGTGCGGTTGCGGTCGGTGCTGTCCTTGTAGAGATCCGGCAGGTTTGTCGTGCCCAGGCTGAGCGTGCCGCCGTTCTTGCACGAGGTGGCCCCGCCGTTTTGCAGCTGGTCGAAGATGTCGGTCAGCTGGTCGCCGAGGAAAATGGAGATGATCGCCGGCGGTGCCTCGTTAGCACCCAGGCGGTGGTCGTTGCCCGGGCTGGCCGCGGCGACGCGCAGCAGGTCCGCGTAATCGTCGACGGCCTTGATCACGGCGGTGAGGAAGAGCAGAAACTGCATGTTCTCGTGCGGCGTACTGCCCGGGTCGAGCAGGTTCTGGCCGTCATCGGTCGCCAGCGACCAGTTGTTGTGCTTGCCCGAGCCGTTGACGCCCGCGAACGGCTTTTCATGCAGCAGGCAGACCAGGCCGTGGCGCAGGGCGACTTTTTTCATCGTCTCCATGGTCAGCTGGTTGTGGTCGTTGGC
>JAAZFW010000570.1 GCA_012511525.1 Clostridiaceae bacterium | reverse complement strand
CGATCACGTTGACCAGTTCGCCCAGGCTCTTGCCGCCGATGGCCGCGCCGCCCAGGATGACGCCGCTCTTGCAGGAGACGACCAACTTGACGGTCTGGGCATGGACGTCGCTGATCTTGCCGGGATGACGGTCAATGCCGCTGAACGTGCCGGTTACGATGTTGAAGCCTTCGGCTAGCGCCTGCTTCTCGGTCAGGCCGGCCACGCCGAAGCCGGTGTCGCCGATAAAGGTAAAGTAGATGTCGACGGTGCCCTTGAACGTGCTGTAGGTGTCGAGACCATACAGGTTCAGTCCGGCGATGCGGCCTTCGGTGCAGGCCGTCGAGGCCAGCATGACCCGACTCAGCTTGCCGGTGGCGAAATCGACCTTCTCGGCACAGTCGCCGGCGGCGAAGACATCCGGTGCCGATGTGCGGCGGTACTGGTCGGCCTTGATGAACCCGTAGGCGTTGAGCTCCAGCCCCATCGCCTGGGCGAGCTCCGTGTTGGCCTTGTAGCCCATCGACAAGATGACGGCATCGACATCGATAAGTGTTCCGTCGGAGAGCTTCAGCTGCCGGACTTCTTCGTCGCCGATAAGGGCGGACACGCCGACGCCGGTGACAACCTTAACCTGGCGGCTGGCCAGGATCTTTTCGGCTTCGATGGCACACTCGTCGTCGAAGGTCTGGCCGAGCACATGGGGCAGAATCTCGAACAAGGTCACATCTTTGCCGATCTTGACCAGCTCGTCGGAAACCTCGACCCCGATGAAACCGGCGCCGATCACGGCGATCTTCTGGCAGCCTTCCAGTTCCTGCTGCAGCTGATCGAGGTAGGTTTTACTCTTCTGGATTGTATAGACCTTTTTAAGGCCGGTTCCCGGCAGCCAGCCTGGGATCACCGGCTGGGAACCGACGCCCAGGATCAGCTTATCGTAGCTGATCGCTTCCGACTTTTTCAAGGAGCACTGTTTGTTGGCCTTGTCGATGGACAAAACATCGTCGACCACAATGGTGACGCCGAGTTTTTTCAGTCCTTCGTCAGGCAGAACATTGTTGTCGCTGGTTTTGACGGTTCCGAAGATATACGGGATGCCGCAGGGAACCATAACCTTTTCGTCGCGTCGGACAACCGTTACAGATTTTTCGGTATAGTGGGACTTGGCTGTCATCGCAGCCACCAAACCGGTGGCGCTGCCGCCGATTACCAATACATCTGTCTTCATCAGTTAAACCTCCCGCTCGTGTTATGGGCTTACGTTCATAAGGACGGCGTAGCACCGGAGCGGCATGAAGTCAACCTGTTGGCGAAGCGCTTGGCCTGCTATTTCAGGCAGCGCAAGGTTCGCGGCTGGCAGAACCAGACCAGCTGACCGCGCGGCGCCTGACTGTCGGTCCATTCGATCGCGGCGGCGGAAGCCTTCTTGAACGGGAGCGCGACCCCGGTCATTGCCTGGCTCCAAATCCCGAGTGTCGGCTCGTGGCCGACGACGATCAGCTGGGTGTTCGGATCGAGACAGGCGGCCAGCCGGAGGAGCTCGTCCAAGTCGCCGTCCAGGATGGCGCGAACGGTTCGGACTTCGACCGGCCCGATCTCATCGGCCAGGATCTGTGCGGTTTCCAGCGCCCGGCACAGGGGGCTCGACCAGACGGCCAGGGGGGCCGCACGGTCCAGCAGGCGCCTTAGCCCCGGCAGCTCGTCACGCAGCCGGTGGATGCCCCGGACGGTCAGGTGGCGTTCGTCATCGGTCGTATCCGGCTTCAGATCCTCGGCGATGCCGTGGCGAAATAAAATCAGCTGCATGGTCATTTCCTCCCGTTTAGCTTTTGTCGTGTTCCGGCATGCCGATGCCGACCAGTGCCCCGCGCTCCAGGCCGAGCGTCTGTTCGACCAGGACAGCGTGGACCGAAAGGTCGCGTACGCCTGCCAGGTAGAGGTCAGCCAGTCCCCGGATCAGGATGGTCAGCATGTAGTCGAGGTAAGCGATCTGGGCCAATCCCCGGTCAGACGCGGCTATGAGAATGGCGCGGACTTGGTCAAAGGCCGTGGCGCAGAGCCGGTCGCGCACCCGGGCGAACATGTCCGGGCGGTCTTTTTCCATGTCCAGCAGCGCGGCATGACGCTCGATCAGGCGAAAGAAGAGTTTCAGGATGCGGCGCAGCTTGTCCGGCATCGCCAGGTCCTCGCGGACGGAAACCCGGATCAGCGCCTTTTCCAGGCGGACCGCCAGGGTGTCGATCACGGCGCCGACGATCTCGTCCTTGGAGGCGAAATAATAGTAGACCAGGCCTTTGGCAACAGGAACCGCGGCCGCGATCTGTGAGACGGTGGTTCGGGCAACCCCTTGGTGCGCGAACAATCGAGCCGCGCTCGCCAGGATTTCCCGGCGGCGGGAATCGGCATCCTTCAATGTGCGCACAGGCACCTCCCCGCGGTTCATTCGACGGATTTGAGCGATTCGACCATCTTGATCTTACGAAGGCGGCCATGCATGACGGCATTGACCAGGATGGAGAACAAGGCGGTCAGCAAGAGGGAAAAGAGGAAGCTGGTCCAGTGGATCGTCTTTCCGAACATGATCGAATCGATTTCCATCGTGTCCATGAAAAACCGATGCAGCGTGACACCCAGCAGCAGGCCGGCCAGCGTACCGATAAGCGTCAGGACGATGTTTTCGCGGAACACGTAGAGCGACACTTCGCGGTCGCGGAATCCGAGCACCTTGATCGTGGCGATCTCGCGGATGCGTTCCGTGATGTTGATGCTGATTAGATTATACAGGACGACGAAGGCAAGCGCACCTGCCGCGGCGATCAGGACCAGCACGACCAAGTCCAGGCTGCCGATCGTCTTGGCGAACTCCTCCGCCAGGCTAAGGGTCAGCATGGAACCCAGGATGGTGTCGTGGCTGAGCAATCGTTCCTGGAAAGCGGAGGCGTCGAAGCTGTCCGGGTCCTTGAGGATGAACACCGCCCCGTTGCTTTCCGGCGTCCGGAAGGTGATCTGGTCGAATGTCTGGGGCGACATGAACAGGTAATGGGTCAGGTAGTTCTCGGCGATGCCGCTCACAGGCGCGGAATAAGTCCTGTTTTCCGTGTCTCGGAACGTGATGGCGTCGCCTTCTTTCAAAGAGAGCAGATCGGCCAGCTTCTCGCTGACGATGACGCCGCCGCTGTTCAGGGACAGCTTGCGTCCCGACACGCGCTCATGCAAATCGAAATAGCGCTCGAACGGTTCGCTTTGGCTGGGCACCAGCAGCGTGGCGGCATGGGTCTGGCTGGAATGGCCGACGACCACCGCCACGGACTCGGACCGGGTTTTCAGATAGCTTTCGAGGCCCTCCTCGCTGCTGAGGGCCGCGTCCAGCTCGGCTTCGGCGCCGTCCTTCTCGGTGTTGCTCATGACCAGGCCGTCGTAAAGGAAAATCTCGTCGAACTGCTTGCCGACGATGGCGTTGATCGAGTCCTTGAGGCCGAAACCGGTCAGCAGCAGGGCTGTGCAGCCGGCGATCCCGATCACGGTCATCAGGAGACGCTGCTTGTAGCGGAAGACATTACGGGCCGCCAGCTTTTGGGAAAAGGAGAGACGTTTCCAAAGCGGCGTGATCTGTTCGAGCATAATCCGCTTGCCGGGCCGGGGTGCCTTAGGCTGCATCAGGACGGCCGGGACCGCCTTGAGCGCGTTCAGCGAAGCGGACAGGGCCGCCAGCAGCGTGGTTGCCAGGGCCAGGCCTGTCGCCAGCAGACCGGTGATTACATGGGGCGGCGTGATGAACTCGGGGATGGCGTACATGATGGCATAGGCGTTCATGATCGTGGCCGGGAAGATCCAAAAGCCGGTCAAAAGCCCGATGACCGAGCCGCTAACGCTGGCCAGAAGGGCATAGGCCAGGTACTTGGCTGAGATCGCGAACGTGGAGTAGCCGAGCGCTTTCAAGGTTCCGATCTGGGTTCGCTCTTCTTCGACCATGCGTGTCATGGTGGTCAGGCAGACCAAGGCCGCGACCAGGAAGAAAAACACCGGGAAAATCCGGGCGACGGCGCCGATCCGGGCCGCGTCGTCGCCAAAACCGCTGTAGCCGGGATTGGCTTCGCGCGTCGAGACGAACCATTCCTGGGGGATCTCGACCAGTTGGCGCTGGGCCTCGCGGATTTCGGCCTCGGCCTTGGCGATTTCAGCCAGCAGGGTTTCTTTGCCCGCTTCGTATTCGCGGCGCCCTTCAGCCAGTTCCTGGCGGGCGGCCTCGCGCTCGGCCCGGCCCCGCGCCAGCTCTTCGTCAAGCTCGAGTTCGCCGCGGATCACGTCCAGTTCGCCCGCGTCAAGCTTGACTTTGGCCTGGTCGAGCCGGCGCCGGGCCAGGTCAAGCTCCGCTTTGCCGCTGTCGATCTGGACCTTGGCCTTGTCGAGACTGGCCTGGCCGGCCTTGACCTCGGCCAGGCCGGCCTCATAGGCGGTTTTCTGACGGGCCAGTTCCTGCTGGCCGGCTTCGTATTCGGCCAGCCCTGCCTCATATTCGGCCAGGCCTTCCTGGTAGGTCCGTTCCAGCT
>JAAZFW010000569.1 GCA_012511525.1 Clostridiaceae bacterium | reverse complement strand
CGGTAGCGAGCATCTCAAGCTCACATGGCCGCTTGTCCTGCAGGTCGGCCATGCGCCTTCCGTCGGGGGTGATCCGATCCTGCGGCACGCCGTCGACGACCTGGGTGGCGGTTTGCGAGACGAAATAGGACAGGCTGTACTCCACGACGCAAAGCTTGCCGAAGACAGGACTCTCCGGAGAACCGAACAGCTTGTCCAGCGCGGCGCCCATTCGGGTCAGGCTCTGGGGATTCAAAAAATCGGGCAGGCTGCCTAGCAGTTCGCCGGACTGGCCGCGCTGCGCGGTGAACTGGCTGAACTGGCTCTTGATGTTTTCGAGCAGCGCGCGGGCCTGGTCGTCAAGCAGCTGTTCGAGCAGCTTCCCGAACAGCTTGCTGGCGGTTTTTCGGATCGCCGGACCCGCCAGGTCGCCCAGTGACCGGCCGAGGACATCGGCCAGGCCGCCCGAAGACGGCTTTTCCGGTTCCGGGGCCAGGATGCGATTAACGCCGGCATAACGGGTCAGGAACAAATCCAGCCAGGTGCCGGGCAAACGGGTCCCCATCTGGCGCACGATCAGGCGGTCCAGCTTCTGTGTCTCCAGGAGGCTCTCCTCTCCGGCAAGTTCGAGCGGACAGGCAGCCAGATCCGCCGGCAGGCTGGAGCCGAACACCTTGCTGTCGACGCGAGCCGGGTCAAAGGCCAAAAGGCCGAACTGCTCGAACAGGCCACGGTCGTAGGAGGCCAGACCGACCTGGATCTGGCTGGCCATCGCCCGGCCCAACGCGGCTTCGACGCCACGGGCGCGGGCGGCTTGGAGCCAGGTTCCGAACACAAGGCAGAGGGCGGCCAGGACGAGGCAGAAAAAAACGGCCAGGCTGCCGGAGCGGCTGCGGCAAAAGCGCGGGACGCGCATCGTCTTCACGACCCGCCCAGCCAGGAACGAAACAACGTGACGGTGTCACGCAGCAGCGCGGAAAGCTCCAGCACGCGCTGCGGTGAAACCTTTAGCGCCGTCGCCCCGTCTGTTTCCAGCCGAATCTGGTTGGCCTGGTAAAGACCGGCGTTGTCCAAGCTTGCCAGGGTCGCCAGCACCTCGAGCCGTGCGGCCAGCCAGGCGGTGCGATAGAGCGACGGGGCCAGCTGGAGCATGAACGCGAGCAGGGCGAGCACGACGGCGATGACCAGGGCTGTTTCGAGTGTCTGCATGGCCACCCCTCCCTTCTCCACCAGCGTAGCGGACAAACGGGCGGGCAAAAAGGCCAGTCATGAGACAAAAGACAACAAACGGAGCGGGGGAATTCCCCGCTCCGTTTGGCTTTAGGATTGGGATTTTTGCGGTTTACGAGTCCAGGGCCATTTGCCTGACCAGGATGATCTGGTCGCACAAGACCTGGGTCTGACCGGTGCCGCCATACTGCTCGCCGCTGAATTTCAGCGACACGTAGACGTCGTAGCGATTGTCGTTGCCCGGCGACAGGGGCATGTAAAGCTTCTCGCCGACCAGGAGGTGGGTCATCCAGCTCAGGTTCGAAAAGTAGATGATGCTGGGCGCCGGCATCACCTCAATGATGCCCAGATGGTACATCGTGTAGGTGTCGGGCGTGATGTCATCGGTGGTTAAGGTCATTTCAACCCGATCCATCCCGGCGACGCGGGGGGCGTACCCGAAATTGAACGGCAGGTCCGGCAGATCGATCGTCGCCGCGTAGCCAAAGGCGGCATCCGGATCCGGGGCGATCTTCGG
>JAAZFW010000568.1 GCA_012511525.1 Clostridiaceae bacterium | reverse complement strand
GCAGGAGCCGCGCTCACCCGATCTTGACGTGCGTGAAACCATCGATAACGGGTTCTCCCGGGACTGGGGCTTTCATTTTCTGCCCAGCGAGGAATACTGGTTCGATTGCCACGCGCACCTGGCCAAAGTCCGGACGGCCGCGGATATCCGGCACGTCCTGGACGCGTGGTTTTCGATCCTGGACGGCTATCGCCTGGAGCGGATCAACCTGTTTGTCACGGACGCGAACCTGTTTGCGGCCTGCCGGGAGGTCCAGTCAGAAACAGACCGCTTCAGCTGGTTTTACTTTCCGCGTCACGACCAGGCCGACCTCGACCGGATCGACCAGGCCTTCGGGCATGGCGCCGCCGGCCTTAAGCTGCACAACGCGCCGATCATGCGGGGGCAGGCCGGACGTCTTGTCTGGCAAAGCGAATCCTGGCAGAGGATCTTTGCCCGGCTGAACGCGTTGCGCAAGCCGGTCTTGTGGCACGTGACGCAGCGGGTTAGCCGTTCGCCCTACCACGGCGGCTCGGAAAACGCCTATTGGTCGGACCGCCCGGCCCAGGCTGAAGCCCTGAACAACGATCTGCTGCTCGCGGATTTCCTGGACCTTGTCAGCCGCTATCGGGACATTCCGTTCATCGGGGCCCACCAGCTGCATATCGGGCTGGAGAAGCTGTCACAGCTATTGGACGCGCATCCCAATCTCTTTATCGACACCAGCTGCGGCTTTTTCCTGCGCTGGGCTGACGATTTTTACGAGCAGGACCGGGCGCGGTACCGGGCCTTTTTCCTCGATTATCGCGACCGGATCCTGTTCGGATCAGACACGGGCCTCGCACCCGGAGAGATCGACACCTACCTGGTTCAGGCTTTCCTTGGCCACGCCCGTTTCATCCTGCAGCTTTGTCTGCCGGATGACGTGCTTCAGGCCGTCGCCTACGGCAACGCGGAACGTCTGCTTGGGCTGGCCGGAAAACAGATGCAGCGAAGAGGAAATGTCCGGCCATGAGCCGGAGCAGAAAGGAAACGCTATGAAAAAGCTGGTACTTGTCGGCGCGGGCAGCCGCGGCCTTTCCATGTACGCGCAGCCAATCACGGAGCTCTATGCGGACGAGGCGACGATCCTGGGTGTTTTCGATACGAACATCAGCCGGGCGCTGCTGCTGAGCCGCAAGACCGGCGGTACGATTCCGGTCTACGAGGACTTCGACCGCATGCTGGCCGAGGTCAAGCCGGACGCCGTGATCGTGACGACCGTCGACCGGTTCCACCATCAGTACATCATCGCGGCGTTGGAGGCGGGCTGTGACGCGATCAGCGAGAAGCCGATGACAATCGACGCCGACAAGTGCCGGGCGATCCTCGAGGCGGAACGGCGCACCGGCCGAAAGGTCATCGTGACCTTCAACGCCCGCTGTTCACCGTTCGCCACCAAAATTAAAGACCTGATGCGAGCCGGAGCCGTCGGACAGGTCTACAGCGTCCATTTCGAATGGTTTCTCGATACGGTTCACGGCGCGGACTATTTCCGGCGCTGGCATCGCCGTCTGGAAAACTCCGGCGGTTTGCTGGTACACAAAGCGACGCATCACTTCGACCTGGTCAACTGGTTTATCGAAAAAGACCCGGTCGCCGTCTTTGCGACGGGCAGCCGCCGTTTCTACGGCCAGCCCAGCGCGATTTCCGGCCCGCGCTGCCGGACCTGCGCGCACAAGGACGACTGCCGGTTCTTCATCGACGTCACCGACCCGGCGTACCGCGAGCTCTACTTCGATTGTGAAACGGCCGACGGCTATTGGCGCGACGGCTGTGTTTTTTCGCCTGAAATCGATATCTATGACACCATGACGCTCCATGTCCAGTACGAGGACCAGATCTCGATGGCCTATTCCCTGACTGCACATTCGCCGCACGAAGGCTACCGGTTGGTGATCAACGGCGAGCGGGGACGGCTGGAAGCCGAAACATTCGCGCATAGGTACAACGTGGCGCAGACCAGCCATTCGATCAAAGTGCTGGACCGCGACAACGCGGTGATCACGCACCAGGTGGCTAAACTTGGCGGCACCCACGGCGGCGCCGACGCCATCCTGATGCGGCTCCTGATGCGTGACCAGACGCCGGATCCGCACCAGTATGTGGCCGGTTCCAGATCCGGCGCGATGTCCTTGATCATCGGGGCCGCGGCCAACCTGTCGATCGCCAGCGGCCGGGTCATCCAGGTTAAGGATCTGCTGCCGACGCTATAGGTTCTCAGCTGCTTCCAATCTGCTACAATAGGCGTAACCAAACATGCACTTGGGAGGCAACGATGAAAATCGCGGTTGTAGGCAGCCTGAATATGGACATGACCGTGACATCTCCCCGGATTCCGCATAAGGGTGAGACGATTCTCGGCGGTACACTCAGCTTTTTCCCCGGCGGTAAAGGGGCCAACCAGGCCTACGCCCTGGGCCGTCTGGGCGCACAGGTCGCGATGTACGGTTGTGTCGGCCAGGACGATTTCGGCAGCCAGCTGACCGATAATCTGGCTCGGGCGGGCGTTGACGCCAGATGGGTCATGCGATTGCCGGATGTCAAGACCGGTGTGGCCCTGATCACGGTCGCGGAAAACGACAACACGATCGTGGTCGTACCCGGCGCCAACGCTCAAGTCAGCCTGGACTACATCGATTCGGTCGCCGATCAGCTGAGGCAGTCAGATCTGGTTATGATGCAGCTGGAGATCCCGCTCGACACCGTCGCCTATGTCACGGACTTGTGCGCCAAGGCCGGTGTTCCTGTCCTGCTGAACCCGGCGCCGGCCCGGCCTTTGCCGCCGCATCTGCTCGAACAGGTCCGCTATCTTACGCCCAACGAGCATGAGGCGGCGCTGCTTTTCCATCACCAGGGGCCGCTTGACGACCTGCTCGTAACCTGGCGCGGCAAGCTGGTCGTGACACTGGGCGAGAACGGTTCGGCCATGGCCGATGAAGACGGTCGGATCATCTGCACCCCGGCCAGCCCTGCTCAGGTGGTCGATACGACGGGAGCCGGCGACACCTTCAACGCGGCCCTGGCCTTGGCCCTGATCCGCGGCGACGAGCCGGAAACGGCCCTGCGCTTTGCCAATGCAGCCGCCGCGCTCAGCACGGAGAAAATGGGGGCCCAGGCGGGCATGCCGACCCTGGACGAAGTCCGGAAGCGCATGGGCGATTAAGATTATAACGGAGGGTTTTTTACGTGAAAAAGATCATTCTCATTCCCGACTCATTCAAAGGCACGATGAGCTCGCAGGAGATCTGCGCGATTATGGGCGAACAGATCCGCAAGCATCTGCCCGATGCCGAGATCGTCAGCATCCCGGTGGCCGACGGCGGCGAAGGCAGTGTCGACGCCTTCCTGACGGCGATGGGCGGCGAGAAAGTCGAACTGACGGTTTCCGGACCGTACGGCGAACCGGTCAGGGCCTTTTACGGGCGCCTGCCCAACGAGACGGCAATCGTGGAAATGGCCGCCGCGGCGGGGTTGCCGCTGGTCGGCGACAACAAGCAGGCGGATCGGACAACGACTTTTGGCGTCGGCCAGCTGATGGCCCACGCCGTCCGGAACGGGGCCAAAAAGCTGATCGTGGGGCTTGGCGGCAGCGCGACCAATGATGGCGGAACCGGAGCCGCCGCCGCCCTTGGCGTACGCTTTTTGAACCAGGCCGGCGAAGCCTTTGTCCCGGTCGGCGCGACCCTCAAGGATATCGCGCGCATCGACCCCGCCGGCTTACTGCCTGAAATCGGCATCGCCGAAGTGGTGACCATGTGCGACATCGACAATCCGCTCTGCGGCCCCCAGGGCGCCGCGGCGGTTTTCGGCCCGCAGAAAGGCGCCGACCCTGCCATGGTCGCGCGTCTCGACGCCGGCCTCGCGCACCTGGCGGATATCGCCCGGCGTGACCTGGGCCGTGAGATCCGCGACCTGCCGGGTGCCGGCGCGGCCGGCGGGATGGGCGGCGGCATGGTCGCCTTTTTCGGCTCGAGCCTGGAAATGGGCATCGAGGCCGTGCTGAACCAGGTGTCTTTCGACCAGTTGGCGGCTGACGCCGACTTGGTCCTGTCCGGTGAAGGTAAAATCGACAGCCAGTCGCTGCGCGGCAAGGTGGTCATCGGCGTCGCTCGCCGGACCCGCCGCCTGAACGTGCCCCTGATCGCCGTTGTCGGCGACATCGGCGATCGCATCGAGTCAGCCTATGAAGAAGGCGTGAGCGCGATCTTCAGCATCAACCGGGTGGCTGTTCCGTTTAGCGAAGCGAGGCATCGGGCCCAATCCGACCTGGCGCTGACCGTAGACAACCTGTTCCGTCTTTTCCAAGGTATGAAGGGTCGGATTTGAGTGAAGCTGACACACAAGAAGGTCATGGCCTTCGCGATCGGATTCTCCGCCTTGCTCATGGCGGCCGTGCTGATCGCGATCGCCTTGAGCGGCGCCTGGAAACCGCACAGCTTTGCCCTTTATCTCGTCAAGGATCTCGACACTGCCGCCGCCCGGGCGACGGCGCTGGACGAGCTGCCCCTCGAGGCGGAGCCGGTGCTGACAGACCGGGATTTGAACGCTTATCACTGGTCCAGCCACACTCTGGCGCTGGCTAACGGGGCGGCGATCCTGGAACGCTTGCCGCGCACGCCCACGCACGGTCTGCCTTTTGTGGTTGTGGCCGATGGCAAGCGCATCTACCTGGGCGCGTTCTGGACCAGCTTTTCGTCACAGTCGGTCGATTTGCCGGTCATCGACACGCTGCTGGGCGACTGGACGATCCGGCCCGGCTATCCCTGGGTGCACGCGCTCGACCCGGATCCGCGCGGTGACGCGCGCATCCGCAGGGCTTTAAGCAACCTGGGCAAGCTGATCGACGAATAGAGGATGGCTAGGGAGGTCACCATGGATCGAAAGTGCGCACTGGTCACAGGCGGCAGCCGGGGCATCGGCCGGGGCATCGCCGTTGTCCTGGCCCGGTCGGGCTATGACCTGGCCATCACCTACGCGTCCGCAGAAGAGGAAGCGGTGCAGACCGCGGCGCAGGTCCAAGAGTCCGGCGGCCGCTGCTTCGTCTACCAGGCCGCCCTGGAAAACGACGGCGTTCCCGAAACGGTTGCAAGTCAGGCGATCGCCGATCTTGGCCGATTGGATCTTATGGTCAACAACGCCGGACTGACCCGACTGGCCACATTGGACAAGCTGGACAGCGGCCTGATGGATTTTGTCTATCGTCTCAACTGGCGCGCCCCGATGCTCTGCGCGCAGGCGGCGGCCCGTCACATGATCGACCGCCAGATCCAGGGCAGCATCGTCAACATCGCCTCGACACGCGGCATCCGCGCCTATGGCAACGACCACCTTTACGGAGCCATGAAAGCGGCCCTGATCCGGTCCTCTGAATCACTGGCGCTGGAGCTCTCAGCATATGGCATCCGGGTCAACGTGCTCGCGCCAGGGGCTACCATGGTGCGCGGCGAGATCAACCGGGAGACGGCTGCGCAGATCGGGTGGGCGCATAAAATTCCCCTGGGGCGTTACGGCACCCCGGAAGAAGTCGGCCACGCGGTGGCTTACCTGGCCTCGGACCAGGCCGCGTACATCACCGGCGCCGTTCTCAAAATGGACGGCGGCCTGATACTGCCGGGCATGCCGGAGGATCCGTCGCCGGAAGCCGGTTACGGCTGGGCCCGGCCGAAAAAGCCGGTTAGCGGCTGATCGCCTCGATAAAGCTCTTGCTGATCAGGGCGTGTCCGGCTGCGGTCGGGTGGACGCCGTCGGCGGCCCAGACCGGGTAGGGCTGCCAGGTGGCGGCCGCGTGCATCAATCCGCCCATAGGGAGGTAACAGGCGGCATAGCGGTTGGCCAGTTCACGCAGCACGGCGACCTTGGGATCAAGGTCGAGATGCCATTCCCGGCGGTCTTCCGGGTAGGGCAGGTTGAACGGCTCAATCACGATCAGCTTCGCGCCTGAAGCGACCGTTTTTTCGAATAGCCAGCGTATGTTTTCGCCATACGCCTCGGCGCTGGTCGGGGCATTCCGGTCGTAGCGGCGCCAGGTATCGTTGATCCCGATCATGATTGAGACCCAGTCGGGCTTCAGATCGAGGCAGTCGGTCTGCCAGCGCTGTACCAGGTCGCGCGACCGGTTGCCGCTGATCCCCCGGTTGATGAATCGGAGCCCCAGCTCCGGGTACTCGGCCGTCAGGCGCGAGGCGATCATCAGGGGATAGCCGCGGCCCAGGTCGGATTGATCTTCGCGGCTGCGGCCGCAATCGGTGACCGAATCGCCCTGGAAGAGAATCGTCTGGCCTTTTTCAAACAACATGGTGTTGCCTCCTTGAACAGCTGTGTGGCTGAACCCATTATGCGAGCCGGCGCACCGGCTGTCAATTTGGCGGAAGAACCTGACGGTCATTTTGTGCATCAGGGAGATCCTATTGTCTCTTGCCCCGCGCCTGCGACACCGTTACATTAGAACTGCAGGAGGAGACGAATATGGGGCGGTTGATCATCCACAAGGACAAGCTGGAACTGGACGGCCGGGACTTCTATCTGGCCAGCGGCGATTTCCATTATTTCCGCTGTCTGCCGGGCGGTTGGCGGCGGCGCCTGAAATTGATGAAGGACTTTGGGTTGACGGCAGTCCAAACCTATGTGCCGTGGAACCTGCACGAGCCCAGTCCGGGCCAGTTCGATTTTACCGGACGCCTGGACCTGGGCGCGTTTATCCGCCTGGCTGCGGAGGAAGAGCTCAAGGTTTTGCTGCGCCCGTCTCCGTACATGTGCGGCGAATGGGATCTGGGCGGCCTCCCGGCCTGGCTGCTGAAAGACCGCACCATTTGCCTTCGCAGCTCGGACCCACGCTTCCTGGACCCGGTCCGCAGCTATACCAGGCGGCTTTGCCAGGAGTTTGTCCCAACCCTGTCGACACGCGGCGGCCCTGTTATTCTCGTTGCCGTTGAGAACGAGTACGGCAGCTACGGCGACGATCTGACGTATCTTGATCAGCTCCGGGCGATGCTTGTAGATTTTGGCGTCGACGTGCCGTTTTTTTCGGCCAACGGCCACGACATATTCAAGTTGAAAAACGGCAATGGCCCCGGAACCTGGGCCGGTGTCGATTTCCGCTTGGAAAGCCGCCAGGCCATTGAGCGGCTGCGTGCCTACCAGCCGGACATGCCCCCTTTGGTCACCGAATTCTGGAGCGGCCGCAGCATCACCTGGGGCAGTGCATTCAAGCCCCGTGATCCGGTTCCGGTGGCACGGGCTTACCGTGAGGCCCTGGACCTTGGCGCGTACGTCAACTTCTACATGTTCTGCGGCGGCACGAATTTTGGCTTCATGAGCGGGGCCAACATCGGCAGGCATTTCGGCGAGCCATCTACCGTTCCCGAACACTACGTGGCGGAGACCACCAGCTACGACGCCGACGCCCTGGTCAGCGAGAACGGAATACCGACCGAAAAGTACTATGCCTGCCAGCACCAGCTGGACCAATACCTTGGACGAGCCCGGAGGCCGGACAATCCCCCGCGTTACCAGGCCCAGGTCATCGGTCCCGTCACGATGCAGCGGGTTGCCAGCCTGTTCGGCGAGCTGGAGCGCTTGAGTTCGCGATGCGTGCATGCGGCGAACTGCCTGGCCATGGAGGACCTGGACCAGGCCTACGGGTTCATTTTATACACGACGCGGCTGACGTGTACCGACAACCGGCGCCGTTACCTGCGCATGGAAGGGTTGCGCGACCGGGCGCAGGTATACGGCAACGGTCACCTGATCGGCACCGTCGAACGCGACCAGGCCGACAATGACCGGGCGATCTGCTTCACGATCCCGCCCGGCGGCCTGCAGCTGGACATCCTGGTCGAAAACCAGGGGCGCATCAAGTACGGCTGGGCTTTAACCGACCGCAAGGGGATCCTCCAATGTGTCCGGATGGACATCGAGGAGCCCGGCAACCGCGGGTTTCTCTACAACAAGGCCATGATCATGAACTGGGTTATCCGTACGCTGCCCCTGTCGGACATCAGCGGTCTGCCGGATGTGCTATCCAAAGACGGCCCGGACCGTTTGCCCGCCTTTTATCGCGGTTCGTTCGCGGCCAGGCCCGGTGTCGACACGTTTTTGAGCCTTCCAGGCTGGAAAAAAGGGGTCGCCTGGGTCAATGGCTTCAACCTGGGCCGCTACTGGTCCGTCGGACCGCAGCATACCTTGTATGTCCCGGGGGAGCTGCTCAATGAAGAGAATACTTTACATGTCTTTGAACTGCTCGAAGCCGGCCCTGGCTGCCAGGCCTGTCTTGGTGATTCGCCGATCATGACCTGATCTGAACCAGGCCGATTGCCGCCGGCCCCTCTGTGACGCGGCAGGAGATGCGAAAGATCAGGGGCAAGGTCGCCTGATCCGTGTCTACGGGCAGGGCGATCTTCCATTCCAGGCTGAAATCCGGATCTGCCTCGGTCAGGTGGCTGCCGGCGGTCAGCGGGGGAACGACGCCTTTCTGCCGCAGCGAACCGCCGACCACGCGGCAGCCGGCCGGCAGAACCGGCTCCACGCGGACCGGCAGCGGTTCGGCGTCGTGGTTGGTGATGTGGACCGCAACCGTAACGATCGCGCCGGGCTGCGCGGTCTGCTCGAAGGGATAAACACGGCACCAGGCGTCGTCCCAGGCCCAGCCGGCTGAACGCCCGGTCAGTTCCTCGGTGATTCGGTCGCGTTCGATCAGCACCCGCTCAAGTTCGTCAAGCATATCCGGTTCCAGGCGAAAAGCCTGGCGCCGGTGCTGGTTGATCAAAAGATCCGGCTGGATCTGGCGTATCAGATCCAGACAACGCCGCATGCCCCGGTTTTTGCCAGGCAACACCCGGTTTTGCGGGCAATAGTCATCCAGGCCCGTAGACGAAAACGAATCGCCGACGAAGAGGACCTTCTGTCCGTAACCCTCGACAAGCAGTGCGCCATGGTGCAGCACCTGGCCCGGGAATTCGTATGCGGTCAGGGTAAATTCCCGCCAGGCGAAGGTGGTCTTGTCAGCCAGGCCCTTGACCGGGAACGGCACGGGATATTGGCAGGGCAGAAAATAGGCGTCGGGATGGCAAAGCGTGTCGGCGGTCAGGCGGCTGGCCAGAACAGGGCAGGAAAAATGTTCCAGCAATTGAACGAGCCCCTCGGTATGGTCGTAATGCATGTGCGTGATCCAGACCGCTTCAAGATCCAGCAGCGATCCGGATCGGATCTGTTCCATAATGAGACCGGCGGCGGCCGGATCGCCGCAATCGATCAGGAAACCTGCCCCGTTCTGGGCGTGCAGTAAAAATGAGGTGCCGCACAGCCCCTGGACAAAGGGAGGCAGAGGCAGCGGGTCGGAACCCGCAAGTCGCGGCCAGTTTCGATCCCAGGCCAGGTAGAGATCGGGGAAATAGAAATTCAGCGCCGACGCGCGCATGACGTTTTGCTGCAGATGGACCATCCGTTCGCCGAGTCGGACCAGGCCTTCAGCCGGGTTGTGATCGATCGGACCGGATCCAGGGACCAGGATATCCGGCTCCAGGGCGAGAAAGCGCCGCCAGGTCTCACGGATGTCGGGCGCGGCGCCGAGAATGCCGTGATAATCCTGGATGCGGCCAAAGCCCTTCTGCAGCATCCAGAGGTTGGGCAAACGCCCGCCGGCCAAGGCCGATTGACCGCTAAACAAGATCCGCTGCGGACCGATCTGAACCAGCCAGGCCAGCGCACCGGGGCTGGATCCTGCGGCATCAACCGCCAGAACATCGAAGTCAAAAACGTCGATGGCTTGCCCGGGCCTCACACGCTGTACCGGGCAGATATCTGACGCGGGCATAGCCAGGTCGGGCACCATTTTAGCGAAGCGGCGCCAGCGAAAAGCCGGATCGGTCCAGCGTCGTCCCGCCTGTTCCAGAACTTCCGCTTCGTAGTCGGAGCCATAAACCGGGACACCTTGTTCAAGCCACGTGCCGATCCCGTCGGTCTGTGTTCGACGGTGCTGGGTCAGGCAGATGCCGGCCAGCTGGCGAACCCCCAGGTCTGACAGCTGCCGCGGCGTGCAGCCGGTGTGGCAGTCGAACAGCAGCGCGCGGCCGTCCCGGACGAGTAGCCCGGCGTTACCGGAAGGGTTATTCAGGACAAACAAATCCTCGTTCAATCGAACAACCTGTGCCATGATCCTTCACCTGGCCATCACAAGATAACGGACGACAGCCCGAAAACGAGCCATACCGCCTATCCACACCTTACACCGCCGGGACTGTTTTGCATAGGTGGCGCCAAGGCCCTCTGACGCCGGTGCTGTTCTGTGCTAGAATAAAGCTGTAAAGACAGCTGTGCATGATTCATGAAAAGGGCCGCAAAACGGCCTGCCTGATCCAGCGGATGCCATAGGTTGGCTTGTCAGATGGGAGGCAGGGTCATGGGCGCACATGAACCATTTCGGATACCGCCAGAGCAGTTGAATCGCACGTGTACCGGTGAGGAGGAACTCAGCTTCTGCCAGACATCGCTGGATGTACCGCCGCTGGAAGGCGTCATCGGGCAGGACCGGGCTGTGCGCGCCATGCAGTTTGGCCTGGACATGTCGGCTCAGGGTTACAACCTGTTCGTCGTCGGGCCGCCCGGAACCGGCAAGAGCACCTATGTCCAGAACTTGATCACCCACGTGGCAGCGCAAAAGGCTGTTCCGAAAGACTGGTGCTACATCCATAATTTTACGAATCCGGACAGCCCGCAGGCGGTCACGCTGCCTGCCGGCCAGGGGCGCTTATTCCAGCAAGATATGCTCGAGCTGGCCGACGATCTGCGCTTGTCGGTGCCCAAATCCTTCGAAGGCAGCGCCTACGAGGTCCAGAAGGACAGCATCGTCCAGGAAGTGCAGCGCCAGATGCAGGAGGCCCTGCAAGCCGTCGAGCAGGCGGCCCGGGATGCCAGTTTCGTCCTTAAACAGGTGCCGGGCAAATTTCTGTTCGTGCCCTACAAGGAGAACAAGTCCTTGTCGTCGGAAGAATACGGCCAGCTTCCGGAACAGGAACGGCGCGCCTACGAAGAACGCGGCCGCCTCCTGGAAAAAAAGCTGGAAGAGGTGCTGCACACAGGCCGCCAGCTGGAGAAACAAGCCAAGGAACGGATCGTCGAACTGGAAAAGCAGATCACGCGCGTGGCAGCTGAACCGCTGATCCGGCGATTGACCGAGAAATACGGGGCATACGAAAAGATCGTGCACTATTTGAACGATGTCCTGGCGGATGTTGAAAGCAACCACGAGCTCTTCAAGCACGATGAAGCAGCCCGGGAACAGCCCGTAACGCCTTTTGCGGCACCCGCGGGCGAGGAGGACGATTTTGCCCGTTACCGGGTCAACTTGTTTGTCAATCACGAAAATACCAACGGCGCGCCGGTTGTCGCCGAGCCATTCCCCAACTACTATAGCCTGTTCGGGAAAATCGAGTACAAGAGCCATGTGATGACCTTGTCGACGAACTTCACGATGGCCAAAGCCGGTGCGATGCACCTGGCCAACGGCGGCTACCTGATCCTGCAGGCCAAGGATGCCCTGATCGAGCCGTTTGTCTGGGAAACACTCAAACGGGTGCTCAAATATCGCTCGATCGCAGTTGAGAACATTGGCGAGCAATACCGCTACGTGCCCTTTGCCACGATGCGCATGGAGCCGATCCCGCTTGACCTCAAGGTGATCTTAATCGGCACGCCGATTTGGTTTTACATCCTGTCCCAGGACGAGGATTTTCAAAAGCTGTTCAAGGTCAAGGTCGATTTCGACGTCACAATGCAGCGCAGCCGTGATAACCTATGCAAATACACCTCGTTCATCTCTTCGATCTGCCGCGGGGAAGGGTTGCTTCCGTTCAGCCAGGACGGTTTGGCCCGGGTGGTGGAGCATGGCTCCAGGCTGGCCGGCAGCCAGAAGAAGCTGTCAACCCGTTTCAACGAGGTTCGGGAAGTCGTCTACGAAGCCAACGCGCTCGCGGTCAAAGATCAAGCCGGGATTGTATCGGAACGGCACGTGGACCAGGCGGTCCAGGAGCGGCGCTACCGCAACAACCGAATCGAGGAGAAGATCCAGGAGATGATTCTGGAGGGAAAGATCCTGGTCGATACCAGCGGGGCCGTGATCGGCCAGATCAACGGCCTGTCCGTGATCCAGCTGGGCGGCTATATGTTTGGGCAGCCTGCGCGCATCACAGCCGTCACCTACCTGGGCAAAGGCGGTGTGATCAACATCGAGCGCGAAACCGAACTGAGCGGCCAGATCCATTCCAAGGGCGTGTTGACGTTGTCCGGCTATTTGGGCGCTCGCTTCGCCCAGGACTTCCCGCTCAGCCTGACGGCTCAGATCACGTTTGAGCAGAACTACGAGGGGGTGGACGGGGACAGCGCCTCCTGTGCCGAGCTGTACGCCATCCTGTCCAGTTTGGCCGACGTGCCAATCCTGCAGAGCCAGGCGGTGACCGGGTCCGTCGACCAGCTTGGCCGTGTCCAGCCGGTGGGCGGCGTCACCGAGAAGGTGGAGGGATTCTTCGATATCTGCAAGGCCAAGGGACTGGACGGCTCACAAGGTGTGATCATACCGGCCCGGAACAAGGACAGCCTGATGCTCAAGCGCGAGCTGGTCGAGGCGGTGCGCGACGGGCAATTCAATTTGTACGCGGTGCACACGGTCGAAGAAGGCATCGAGCTTTTGACCGGGATGCCGGCCGGGCAGAAGGACGCCTACGGGCAATACCCGCCCGAAACGGTGTTCGGACGGGTGTCGCAAAAACTGCAGCGCTACCAGGAGAAGCTGACAGCGCTCAATCGGCAAAATCTGGAGCGAAACGACGCCTGATCAGATGACTTCCAGGCTGTCCCGGTCCGGCAGCGGGGGGAACGGCGCGGTCGGCAGTGCCTGGTACCAGTAGGCGACCGAGGCGATGTCGTCCTGCAGCGGCAGATAACGGCCGCCGGAACGCCAGCCCAGGGCCTGGATCGTGACACGCAAATCCTTTTCGAAGCGAATCGGATCGGTGATGTGCCAGCGGTAAAGGCCGAAACGGAACTGGCTGCGGTAGAGCGTGTTGGGCGTGATCACCTGGTTGAGCCCCGAGTAAGGGGTGCTGAAAGGCACATAGCGGTCGTGCGTCACCGGATCCTCGAAATCGTAGGAGCCGCAGAAATAGTCCTCGGTGCCCGTGCCGCAAATTGTCGGGTATTCCTCGTCGCCGTCCATGTAGAACTTGATCTCGCCTTCGCCCCACCAGCCGTTGTTGTTGACGCCCCAGGCCATGTAGGTGCCGACATATTGGCCCTGCCCCCGGACACCGTCCAGAAGCGTGTAGACCTCCTTGTAGGGAAGCGGGTTGACACGGCGGAACTGGGCGTGGAAATAGGCCTGGTCGGGCGCGACTTCGGTCAGGGCATAGGTGATCTGATAGTACATGTTGACGTCCTTGTCCGCCCGGTTTTCCAGCGTCATGCGGCAGTGGCGGGCGAAGGGCATCGACCAGTAGCAGTTGAAGGCGCTGCCGGGATTAACGCAGACCGCCAGCGAGGACAACTGGGCATAAGTGCCCCAGCCGCTGCAAAAGAAGTCGCCGATCGGGCACTCGACCGAGGGCTGCTCCTGGCCGTCCCAGTAGATGCGCAGGATGGTGCTGCGCCAGGATCCGGTCGGGGTCAGCCAGATGTGCTGGATGACGCCGGGGCCGTCGATCGAGGCGATCTCCCAGGTTTTGCCGGCCGGAATGACAATAAACGGATTGACTTTCCAGCCCTTGCCCAGTTCGCGGGCCGCGTTGCGGGCAAAACCGTCTGCCAGTTCGCAGCGTGCGCCGCCGCCGACAGCACCAGTGTAATTTTCCGGGCTGATCGAGCGTGTCCTGGCTTTGGACAGCCGGGACAGGTCCTGCATGCCTGACGTGATACCGTTGAATCCCAAACTCATAGCAGCCTCCGACGCGCATGGTTTTCCCGTTCGGGTTTGACGCGCCTGTTTCCATTATACACGCGCAGGCCATGTCCGGGTCAGCCCTTTCATGCTACAATTGAACAATCAAACAGAAGCGCACGACACCGGCGAGAGGGGAAGACGCGATGGTCCAGGCTGCTGATAAGAAGATATTGAGGGAACTGGCAAAGCAAACTGCCGAGGTGGCCGCCCTGCCGGTTCAGGAAGAGAAGCGAGCGCTCTGGCGGGCATTGAACGGGTTGAAACCGGTGCGCCCCATGGTGATGATCGACCAGGTCTGCTGGCATGAGATGGATGTCGCAGGCGAACTGGCCTTGCGCTGCGTCTCACCGGAGGTGCGCGCTTACGAGCAGTTCTTACGTCGTCAGCTTTACCAGTGGCGCCATTTCCGGGTCGACCAGGTTGTCGAGCCGTTTATCCGTGTCCCGTTGGCGATCCACAACAGCGGTTTTGGCATCCAGGTCGAGGAAGAGATTGCCGTCGGCGACGCCGCCAACGATGTCGTCGGCCATGCCTACATCAACCAGTTTGCCCGCGATGAAGACCTGAAAAAGATACAGATGCCCGTGATCCGCCACGACGCGGCCGAAAGCGAGCGGCGCCTGGAGCAGGCCCGCGAGATTTTCGACGGCCTGCTCGCGGTGGTGCCCTGGGGCTCCGATCCCTACCTGTCGGTCTGGGACCCGATCAGCACCTGGATGGGTGTCCAGGACATCCTCTACGCCCTGATCGACCGGCCGGATTTTATGCTGGCGCTGGCCAACCGCATGGTCGCAGGCTACATGAGCCAGCTGGATCAGCTTGAGGCGCAGGGCCTGCTCTGCCACGGCCAGTCCCTGATCCACTGCACCGGCGCCTGGACCGACGAACTGCCGGCGGACGGCTTTGATCCGAACAGGCCGCGCACCCGCGACTTGTGGATGTTCGGCCTGGCCCAGCTGTTCGCGACGGTGTCGCCGGATATGTTCGAAACCTTCGAAATTGAAACCAGCCTGCCGCTTTTCGCGCGGTTCGGCCTGGTCTATTACGGCTGCTGCGATCCGCTCGACCGCAAGATGGACGCTGTGCGCCGTATTCCCAACCTGCGCAAGGTCTCGATGAGCCCCTGGGTGGACGAAGAGCGGGGCGCTGCGGAAATCGGTTCTCATTACGTCTTTTCACGCAAACCGAATCCGGCCCTGCTGGCGGCGCCGTCTTTTGACGACCAGGCGGTGCGCGATCACCTGGCGCGCTCGGTTTCCGTCTGCAGGCGCCATGGCTGCCCCATGGAGCTGATCCTCAAGGACATCAGCACGGTCAAATACGAACCGCAGCGTCTGTGGCGCTGGGCCGAAATCGCCATGGATGTCGTCCAAAGCTAAGCGCTTT
>JAAZFW010000084.1 GCA_012511525.1 Clostridiaceae bacterium | reverse complement strand
GGGGTTAACGGTATGCAGCGGGATCGCCGAGTCCCTTCCGTTTGCCGATTCATCCTATGACTTTGTCCTCATGGTGACTACCGTCTGCTTTTTGGACGATATCCACCAATCGTTCCGGGAAATCAAAAGGGTCTTAAAACCATCGGGCTTGTTTATCGTTGGTTTTGTTGATAAGGAGAGCCCTTTGGGGCATACCTATTCCATTCGGAAAGATGCAAATGTCTTCTACAAAGACGCGACATTTTACGCGGCGGCAGAACTCCAGTCGATCCTGAAAGCCCATGGCTTTTCACAAATCGAAATGGTCCAGACCGTTTTTGGCGAACTGGACAAGATCGATGAGGTACAAGCGTTTCAGGAAGGTTCTGGAAAAGGCGGTTTTGTCGTGATCAAGGCCGAGAACGAAAAATGACAACAGGCGCCTCACCCGTTTACCGAAATGGATCGGCAGCAGCGACCGGAAAATGCTGAGAAACCAGGGGAATCATGACAACGAACGCATTACGCACACTTTTTCAATTCTGGAACAGGCAGGATCGCGACTGGCGCGTCACGGTGGCACGGTCGTCCATGGAGCGGTTCAGCTACCAGATGATCTTCCCTTACCTTTCGATCTACATTATTGCATTGGGTGCCACGAAAACCCAGTTGGGGTTGGTCAACAGCATCGGCATGATGCTGGCAGGCTTGCTTGGACCGTTTACCGGCATTCTGATCGACCAGAACGGCCCAAAAAAAAATATCTTTTTGGTATCGGGCTGCTGGTTTCGGCCTACCTCACCTATGCGCTGGCACCGAACTGGATCATCTGCATCATCGCCATGGGCATCTACTGGATCGGCAATGGCAGCGCCGGCCACAGCTGTGCGACGATCTGCGGCAACTGTCTTCACAACGAAGACAGGGCCCGGGGCATGATGCTGTGCGAAACGGCTGCGGCCGGACTGCTGGGCATCGCGGGACCCATGATCGCCGCTGTGCTGGTCGCGCAGTTTGGCGGCGTCAATGTCGCCGGGATCAGGCCGTTGTTCTATGTCGCCGCCACGATAGCCGCTTTTTCATTCTTATTGGTACTAACCCAGCTATCCGGGCGTCAATGGACCTCGAGACGCATGGCCGGAAAGCACCTGTTTCATGACGGCATACAACTAATAAGGGGAAATCGCACCGCGCAAAAATGGCTGCTGATCGGCGCATTGAATCAAATCCCCTTTGGCATGATCTTGCCGTTCACCCAGGTTTTCGCCAAGGAAATCAAAGGTGCCAGCGGTTATATCCTGGGTGCGATGGTGACCGGCGCCGCGCTGACATCCATCGCGTTCGGCATACCGACGGGCGCCCTAGCCGACAAGATCGGCCGGAAAAAAACGCTCTACATCCTCATTCCGCTCTTCTGGGCAGCGAACCTGATCCTGGTCTGGGCACCCTCGCCGGCTTTCCTGGTCATTGCCGGCATCCTGCTGGGGTTTTTGCATCTGTCCGGACCGATTACCGGGGCGATGGAGATGGAGCTGTTTCCCGCTGAGCAAATGGGCCGATGGCTGGGCATGAATCGGCTGATCAAAGCCTTGTTCGGCGCCGCCATGGCGCTGCTTGGCGGCATCATCTGGGACGGGCTTGGTCCCCAGTATGTCTTTTGGATATATGTCGGCATCGATTTAATGATCAAAATGCCGCTCCTGGCCAGCATACCGGAAACACTGCGGCCATGACCCTCGCTTGGCAATCATCACGCGAAAATGTCAGTACAGCTTCCCGTCTTTTTTAAGCTGCTCTTCCTTTGCCGATCCCAATGCCGCGCCAAGGGCTATACCGATACCCATACCGATGGCCAGGTAAGCTGAATTTTGAGCGGCCATGAGCGCCACCCCCAGGCCGCAGCCAATCGCGACGCCTATCGCCAGATAAGTCCCCACGTAATACCCTTTTTCAACAAGCCCGTACTTTTCGCGGACATGCTTCGTCAGGTTGTCGCAAATGGCCTGAACCGCCTTTTTCTTCGACAGGTCACCCGCCAGGTATTCCTTAAGCGCTGTGATGGCCTCTGTCAGCATCCCGGCTATGAGATCGTCCTCGATACCTCTGGCGACAAGCGCGTCGATCAGGCGCGCAAAGCGTGGCAGACGAAGCTGCTCGGCTGTCTTTGCGCCAACCTGTGATGCGAGGGCGACGAATGCATCCTTGTCAACCATGGCTTGTCCTCCTAGTCATATATGGCTTGTCCAGCTTGTTCTCTCATATCTTAACATCTTTTTTTGACGCCTACAGCGGGGTACATGTTGCGTCCAGGAACATGTGGTTCCTGGCGGCGTACCCGAAAGGCATCTCGGCATACGCAACGGGTGATGCGGGTGGTCCGTTAATAAGTGGTCCGTTCCATTGCGCTTTTTATGATCCATCCATGCTTTTGGACTGGCCCGCAGCATGGCGTGTGTGTCCGTTGCCTTGAACCTCTCGCGCAATAGTTGATTTGTCAACTATTCTGCGTTAAGATGTTTTTTAGCGGTTAAGAAGGCGGTTATAGAG
>JAAZFW010000567.1 GCA_012511525.1 Clostridiaceae bacterium | reverse complement strand
AAGCAGCCCGAACCTTGACCGGCCTGATCGCCAAGCACCAGGTCAGCCTGATTGCGATCGGCAACGGGACGGCCTCCCGCGAAACCGAGCTGTTTGTCCGTGACATGATCCACGACCAGAAGCTGTCAGTGCGCTGGTTTGTCGTCAACGAAGCGGGCGCCAGCGTCTACTCCGCATCGGAACTGGGCGCGGCTGAATTTCCCGACTACGATGTGTCACTGCGCAGCGCCATCTCCATCGCCCGCCGCCTGCAGGATCCGTTGGCCGAGCTGGTCAAAATAGAACCGCGTTCGATCGGGGTCGGTCAATACCAGCACGACCTGCAGGCAAAAAAGCTCGACGAGAGCCTGCGCGGCGTCGTGGAAGACTGCGTCAACCAGGTCGGCGTGGATTTGAACACCGCTTCAGCTGCCCTGTTGGCCTACGTGTCCGGTATCAGCCCGTCTGTTGCCGCGCAGATTGTCGCGTTTCGTGAAGCGAACGGCCCATTTCGGTCGCGGCATCGTCTGCTGGCGGTTCCGAAGCTCGGACCAATGACGTTTCAGCAGTGCGCGGGATTTTTGCGCATCCCGGACGCCGTCCAGATCCTGGACAACACGCCGGTCCATCCGGAGCGGTACGAACGGGTCGAGCAGCTTTCTGCCCGTTTCGGCCAGCCCCCATCGCCGAGACTGGCCGAAAAATTACTGCAGCAGGACTTGTCCCGGCTCGCCGCAGAATTTGACATCGGGTTGCCGACGCTTAAAGACATCATCGAAGCCCTGCAGAAACCGGGGCGTGACCCGCGCGACGACATGCCGCAGCCGCTCCTCAGGGCCGATGTCCTGGAACTTGAGGATCTCAAGCCCGGCATGGTTTTACGCGGTGTCGTGCGCAACGTCGCCGATTTCGGCGCTTTTGTCGACATTGGTGTGCACCAGGACGGGCTGGTGCACGTGTCGGAACTATCGGACCGCTTTGTCCGCCATCCGCTGTCCGTCGTTCAGGTCGGCCAGGCCGTCACGGTACGCGTGCTGCAGGTCGATGCGGTAAGGCGGCGGATTTCCTTGAGCATGAAGAACGTCGGCGACAGCCAGGAGTGATTGAAATGGCCGTTTCCCGGTCTGCACCCGAGTCCGAAAAAAGCCGGCTGCATCCTGCAGCCTGGCTTTACTGGCCGCTTTGTCTTTTGGCCTGGCTGCTGCTGCACCTGCTTTTCAGATTGCGCGTGCGCGTCGACCCTGCTGTGCGCCAGGTGAAGGGCCCGATGATCCTTCTGGGCAATCACCCGTCGTACCTCGATCCGGTCATCATGGCAGCTTCGCTGCTGCCCAGGCGGATCAGTTTCCTGACATCCCGCGATTTTTTCCGAAAACGCCTGACCCGCGTGCTGCTGCGCCAGGTGGGTGCGATTCCCAAAACCCAGTTCCGTACCGATATGCAGGCGATCAAATCCGTCCTGCAGACTCTGCGTGCCGGCGGCGCCGTGGCGATCTATCCGGAAGGACAGCGCTCCCTGGACGGCTGCCTGCAGACAATCGATGAGGCCATCGCCAAGCTGGTCAAGAAAATGGCCTGCCCGGTTGTCCTGGTCAAGGAGCAGGGGGCGTACTTGGCCTGGCCGCGCTGGGCCAACGGTCTGTTTCGTCCTGGCCGCATCACGGTCTCGGTCACGCTGTTCATGACCGCAGCGCACATCAAGAACACCGAGGTCGATACGCTGCAGCGCCAGATCGTCACAGCCCTGGCATACGACGAATATCAGGCGCAGCGGCAAAATCGTTTTCGTTACCGGACGCGCGAGCCGGCCAGCGGAATGGACAAGATCATCCACCAGTGTCCGGCCTGCCGGCGCGAGCTGGCGATGGTTTCCGATCCACACAGCCTGACCTGCCGCTTCTGCCGCAACCGCGCGCTTGTCGACCAGACCGGTTTGTTCCAGCCCGATGGGCAAGGCCGTGTCTGGCCGGATCTGGCCCGCTGGCACCAGTGGCAGGTGGAACAGCTCCATCTGCAGATGGACAAGCCGGGTTTCAAGCGACTCTATCCGGCCCGCTTGTCCTGGCCGGACGATCCAAACAACCGGCCGCCGTGCGACGGGACACTGGTTCTGACCGGCGACAGGCTGCTGTTTTACTTGTCGGGAACTAAGGCGGACGACCCGCTGACCGAGCCTTTCCAGGTCGTAAAAATAGAACACAAGACAGGCATCTCGGCCGAATTCGGCCGCTATTTTGATCTGGCCGTGAATGACCAGCTTTTGCGCTTCACACCGGAGCCAGGCCAGGCGGTTGTGGTGTTTGCGGACTTGATCCGGGCGCGGTCCATCCAGCTTCGGGCACGTTGAAACGCTTGACAAACGGCCGGGGAGAGCGGATAATTTGCCCTAACAATCAAGGCGATGACGGAGACAAGTAGCTGACGAATCACCGACAGGGCGTTCCGGCCTTGGACTGAGAGCCGGAACCGGCAAAGACCCAGTGAAATTCACTCCTGAGCAGGCCGCTGAACGAGCAGTAGGATGGCCCGCCTGCCCGGCGTTACAGGGCAGGGATATGACGGTATCCCGACAAAGCGCGCAATTCAATTCGATTGCGAATATGGGTGGTACCGCGGTGGCACAGCTGCCGTCCCATGAAGGACGACGGCTTTTTTGCGTGAACGATCAGGAGGCGTTAGATGAACGGATACATCTGGAACACACCGATGGAAACCATGTCTGAGGAACAGATGCGCGAGCTGCAGGGCGATCGGCTGGTCGCCTGTGTCCGGAGGATGTATGGACATGTGCCGTACTATACCGAACGGATGAAGGCAGCCGGGGTAACGCCTGACGACATTCGGTCGCTTGACGATTTGGCCAAGCTGCCGTTCACCGACAAGGACGACATGCGTGACAATTACCCTTACGGGACCTTTGCGGTCCCGTTGGATCAGATTGTGCGCATCCACGCGTCCTCCGGAACGACCGGCAAGCAAAAAGTTGTCGGCTACACGCAAAAAGACATCGAACTTTGGAGCGAGTGCTGCTGCCGCGCGCTGGCCGCGACCGGCATGACCGCCAGCGATATTTTGCATGTCGCCTACGGTTACGGCCTGTTCACCGGCGGACTGGGCCTGCACTATGGCGCGGAACGGATGGGGGTCACGACGATCCCTGTTTCTTCGGGCAATACGAAGCGCCAAATCCAGATCCTGGTCGATTTTCAGCCGACCGCACTGGCGTGCACCCCATCCTATGCCCTGCACCTGGCCGACGAACTGGCCACGTATGGTGTCGACAAGTCGATGCTCAAGCTCAAGGTCGGCATTTTCGGCGCCGAACCGTGGTCGCTGGCCATGAAACAGCAGATCGAGGACAAGCTGAACCTCAGGGCGTTCGACATTTACGGGTTATCGGAAACACTGGGTCCTGGTGTGTCGATCAGCTGCGAAGCAGGCGATCTGCTTCACATCCAGTCCGACCATTTCATCGCGGAGGTGATCGACCCGGTCACCGGCGTTCAGCTGCCCGACGGATCATTGGGTGAACTTGTCTTTTCCTCCGTGACCAAGGAGGGGACCCCGCTGCTGCGGTACAACACCCATGACCTGACCCGGCTCTACCACGGACGCTGCGATTGCGGGCGGACAACCGTGCGCATGGAAAAAGTGACCGGACGGGCCGACGATATGCTGATCATCCGCGGCGTCAATGTCTTTCCCACGCAGATCGAATCGGTCCTTTTGCATTTCGGCGAAGTGGAACCGCATTACATGATCTATGTCGACCGGGTCAACAACCTGGACCAGATGGAAGTCCAGATCGAGATGACGCCGACGTTCTTCTCGGATTCGGTTAAGGAAATCGAACGGACGGAGCGCAAGCTTTACCAGGAAATCCAGTCCACCTTGGGCATATCGGCCAAGATCAGGCTGGTCGAGCCGCGCTCCCTGCCGCGCAGCGAGGGCAAGGCCAAGCGTGTCGTCGACCGCCGGACCTATTGAGCGTTTCGGTCAATAGGTTTTCTGCTTGGTGTGGGTGATGCTGAGGATTTTCTCCGGACTCATGCCGCTGGCCGCGAAGGTGCTGTCCAGCATGACCCAACCGGCACCGTCGATCTCCTTCCAGCGAAATGCGGCGACGACGACCCAACCGCGCCCTTCGAAAAACACTTCGTTCCAGGCGTGGTAGCCTAAAGGCGTTGAACCCTTGATCAGGCGGGTCGGGATTCCCTGCGAGCGCAGCATGGCACACATCAGGGAGGCATAGTCATAGCAGATCCCCTTGCGCGACGAATAGGTCCGGTCCGGATCGGGCAGGTAAACATCGATTTGCTGCTTGGTGATGCTGCTGGCCAGCGCACGGTCATAGGCAATATTGCTGACGATCCAGGAATAGACGGCGCTGACCTTGCCGTCCTGCGTGTCAATGCCGCTGCAAAGGCTGCCGGCTTTGCTGACACAACCCGAGCCGCGTGAAAAATCACTCATGATCGAAGAAGCCGTGAACGGCCGCAGGCTTGACTGCAGCGACACCGAAAAGCTGTGGCTCATTTTGGGCGTATAGGAGGTTCCCTCAACCTGTTCGTAGACGGTCAGGGTGTAGGTGCCATTGCCCAGCTGCAGGGGGATGCCCAGGTAAGTGTTTCGCGCCACGATGTCATACTGGTAGCTGCTCTTGTCGGCCAGGACGATCGCCTTGCAGCGCTTGCTGGCCGGTATGCTGTCGACGCGCAGCAGCGCCACGCCATAACGCGTGCTGCCGGTGTCGATCAAGATGCCGCCGTCCTCGCTCGCGGTGATTTCGCTGTTGTCGCCGTACTGGTCCCGAAAAAAAGTGCCGTAACTCTTGGCGGGGAAATAACCGTCGGACGCTGCTGTGGGCTGAGGCGTATTCGTGGCGGTAGGCTGGGGCGTATTCGTGGCGGTAGGCTGGGGCGTATTTGTGGCGGTAGGCTGGGGCGTGCTCGTGGCGGCAGGCTGAGGTGCGGCTGTGGCCGTGGGCCGCGGTGTTGCGGTTGCATCAGCCGTCGGACGCGGCGTGGCGGCGGCTGTCGGACGCGATGTCATAGTCTGGGTGGGCCTTGGCGTGGCGATGGCCGTGGGCCGCGGTGTTGTGCTTGCGGCAGCCGACGGATGCGGCGTGGAGGTAGGACCAGCCGTCGGCGCAGGTGTGACGGCGGATGAAATAGCCGGTGACGGCGTGGCCGCGGTCCCTGTCGGCACCGGAGTCACCGGGCGGGGTGAAGGAGAAGGCGTCAGCTCCGTCGGCAGGACCGTCGGAGAGGGGGCAACAGTCTGTGTCGGACCGGGTGTCGCTTTGGATGTCGGGGCGATCGAAGCGGTCGGATCCACAATCGTAGGGACCGGCGGCAGGCGGTGGCAGGAAACGAGCGGCAGGCAGAGCGCCAATACTGCCAAAACGGCCTGCAGGCAGCGCCAGCCGGAAATCGGTTTTGCATTGGACAGACGTGACAGGCAAGCTTTCATGAAAAGAGCTGCTGCTTCCTTCCACGCTCCGGTGAGAAGAACGGAACGATTTCCTCCATTATAGCGGATTGGGTGAGTCAGCCGCAAGGCGAAGGCTGCTGGCATTCAGACGGTCGGATGTGTATAATGTTTTTATCATCTTGCCAGGGTATCAGGATCAACAAACATGCTTCAGGAGGTTCCCATGGCGTCAGACAAGAGAACGAATCTCGACCCCGCGGACTTAGCCTGGCTTTGTGAGCAGATCGCGCTGGTGCAGCGTTCCGGCATTCTGCTTCCGGAAGGGATCGGACTGCTGGCCGACAGCGCGGAGGTGCCCCGCCTGAAAAAGGTGCTGGAGCAGCTCTCCGAGCGGGTCGGGAAGCTGATGCCGCTGTCGGATGCCATGCAGGAGGTGCAGGCGTTCCCCCCCTACCTGGTCCGCATGGTGCGCATCGGCGAGCTTTCGGGCAATCTGGACAAGGTCTTGACCGGACTTTCCGATTTTTATCTGCGCGACAACGAGCTGCGCCAGAAGGTGCGCAACGCCCTGGTCTATCCGCTGGTCCTGCTCCTCATGATGCTCGCGATCATCGTTCTTTTGATCGTGCGTGTCCTGCCGGTTTTCGACCAGGTCCTGGCGTCGTTTGGCGGCCAGATGCCGCCGGTCTCGCAGGGCCTGCTTCGCTTCGGCCAGTTTGTCAGCCGCAATGCCTTCTGGCTGGTTCCGGTCATCGTCGTTCTGGCGGTTGCGGCCTGGCTCTGGTTCAACAGGAGCGGACCCGGCCGACGCCTGCTCGACCAGATCCGGCTGCGGCTGCCTGTCCTGGGCACACTCTACCGGCGTCTGTACGCGTCCCGCTTCTCGCTATCGATGCATTACCTGCTGCGCAGCGGCATCGATCTGGACACATCCTTGTCCATGACCCAGGCGGTTATGGACAACAGCCTGGTCAGCAGCCGGATCGATGAGAGCCGGCAGAAGATCCGCAGCGGCGCCGACACCTTTGACGCCCTGCAGGAGACCGGTCTGTTCCCGCGCCTGTTTGTCCGCATGCTGGCGCTGGGCAGCCGCGCCGGCGAGCTGGATACGGTCATGAGCAAGATCGCCCAGGCCTACGAGAACGAAGTCAACAACCGGCTGACCCGCCTGACCGGCATGGTCGAGCCCTTGCTGGTCATCATCCTGTCGCTGGTTGTCGGGATCATTTTGCTGACGGTCATGCTGCCGCTGGTTGAGATCATGTCGTCGATCGGCTGAAAGAGGTGAACATGGTGAATCAGCAGGTGTTCCGCACCGCGGGCATCCTGGTGGCCGTCCTGGCCTTTATCCTGATCGTTTTGCTGACCTGGCGAAGCCTGGGCGATCTTGAAGCCCAAAGCCGGATCAGCGGCCTTGACGTGGCCCGTTCGGCGGCTGCGCGGGCGGTCATGCAGTGCTATGCCCTAGAAGGCGCCTATCCGCCTGACCTTGACTATCTGCAGGCGTACTATGGCCTGGTTCTCGACACCGGGCGCTACGCCTATGTCTACGAAGTGGTCGGGGAGAATATCTACCCGATCATCGATATCCAGTTCAGGGAGGACGTCAGCCAATGACCCGCGGCGGCTACACCTTGGTTGAAATGGTGCTGGTTATGTTCCTGCTGGTCCTGGTGGCCGCTTTTGTCTTCAGCCTGACGGGAGCCGGTTCGACCGCGTATTTGCGTCTGCAGGAGCAGCAGGATCTATCTGCCGATCTGCGCACCGGGTTATCCTATATCGATGTCAAAATCCGCAGCCACGACGCCGCCGGGCAGATCTGGACCGCGCCGCGGCCAGATAACAGCCAGACCGCTCTGGTCATGCGCAAAACGGCGGGCGACGCGCCGTATGTGACCTGGATCTATATCCACGAGGGCTACCTGTGCGAGTTGTTTATTCCCGAGCAGGCCGCGTTCAAACCCGAGCTGGGCAGCCGCATCGCCGCCGCGGACGTCCTTGAGGTTGGTTTCTCAGACAGACAAAAGCTGCTGGTAACGCTGACGCGCCAGGCCGGTGACAATGCCTTGACCCGGTCGCGGACGATTCTGCTGCGCAGCGGAGGGGAAACGCCATGACAACGCGCATATCCCGGGGGAAAAACGGCTTTACACTGGCCGAGCTGATCATGGCGATCGCCCTGCTGGCCTTTTT
>JAAZFW010000566.1 GCA_012511525.1 Clostridiaceae bacterium | reverse complement strand
GTTCAGATGCGACCGCCGAGGAGATTCCCGACAAGATATGACGATCGTTGTCCCAGGTTATCGATTGGATTTCCATAGCGCCCTGGCTGATGTGACGGGATGTGGAAACGATCTGAGGACGGTTCAGCTTGCGGCGAACGGAAAGCACCCGGGTCGCGTGTGCGCGAAGCCGGATCGGGACGGTTTCCCTGAATGATCCCATGTAGTGCTTGTTCCAGAAATCGAAAACCAGGTATTCGGCCGGGTCCTCTTGATCCAGGTTCACGTCGGCCTGAAGATTGACCAGCACCTCGTCCGGGTGATCCTGAACGTTCATCATGCCGAGCACATGCCATTGCTCATAGGGCATGCAGATGGAAAGCCAGATTTTCACAATCCGGCCGTCAAAGGTGTTTTCGCGGATATCCAGAGGATGGATGTTAAGGGGCGGTGTCACACGCCGCAACAGCGCCACGCGGTCCTCGGGCAGGGCGGGCAGGTTGTCGCCGTACGTGACCGGCAGGCCCAGAAGCCCGACCAGCGAGACACGGGAGATGGCCTCGTCATCCGTGTTGTATTGCGGCCGGATCACCAGGTTGTCCGGATCGTTCAGGCAGACGATATTATGAAACGCATAGTAGCGCATAACCCTGTCGATGCACTGGCTGACGAATTCGTCCCACGTAAAGATGTCCCCGCCGATCCGCATGGCGTCGAAAAGGTCCATCGCCATGGTGATCTGGCGGAAGTTCGCGCCAGAGCAGGACAGCATGTAAAAATCCTCGCCCACGGTATCCCGGGCCTTTTGCACCAGGCGGCGCAGTGCCTCTTCCGAGGAAAGCCCCTGATCGTGAAAACGCCCGTGGTTTTCGTCGCAAAGCTGCAGCGTAATTGGGAAGCAATCCCACTTGAGCGCCTGGTAACCCCAGTCGAGGAGCTGGCGAAACGCGGCGGGGATGTACTCGCACAGCACCTTGGGATGACTGGGATCCAGAAAATAACTGCCGCACCAACTGGGCTTCACACACAAAACCACACCGGGGTTGTCCCGGATGAAGTCCGTCTGGTTGACGTCGTTGCTGGCGCCGATCCAAAGCGCCGGGATAAGGCCGAGCTTTTTAATCTCAGCGGCGACATGAGCCAGCCCGCGCGGATAACGCTCCAGGTCGGGATGGAAAACATCCACACCTTCCCGGTGGGTTCCCGTGAAATCCTTGTGGTACCATTCCCAATCGACCCAGATGCACGTCGCGCCGTATGGCTTCAAATGTGACGCCATCCAGCGCGCGTTCTCAAGCACCGTGTCTTCACAGGCATCAAACTGGACGGCATACCACGTCATCCAGCCTGATGGCGGTGTACCGAACGTGTTTTTCCGGTTGTACGGCTTGTATGCGATGCCAAACCGTTCCTGATACACGCGGTGGTGAACGCGGATACGAAACGTCTGGCTTTTGTCCTGAGATGGGATCTGCAGGCGAATCCGGTAATCGTTCAGATCCCAGTCATACACCAAGTGGACAAAGCGACAATCTAGAATCTCCAGCGCTGAATCGGATTGCCGATCGAAAAGCGCGTTTTCCGCATGGCCTGAGGCAGGCCCCAGGGCTGCACGCAGATCGAATCCGGTTCGGTTGAGATTGACCGGGAAGGTATCGACAGCGGGGTGGACACCCCAATGGATCCGGCCGCTCAGGCGAAGATCCTCTTCGCCCGGCCACTCATAGATGACGGAAATCGTATCACAGGTCAGCCGAAAGGTCAGAACCAGCTCGTTGCGAATGGAACCGCCGCTGTACCGGACGCGCAGCCAGATGCCGTGACCGTTTTCGCTCTCTTCGCCGCTGGTCCAGGTGGTTTCGCTGAAGGCATCCAGATCCAAGGCCTCGGCGCCTCGCCGCGTGCGCTGTTCCACCCCGACAGACTCAAGGATGGTTCCCATCGCGCCGTAGCGCACATCGAACCGGTGTGTGCCTGTGTCGTAGCTGACCTGAAACCCCTTGTAGTTGGCATAAGCTGTTTGAGCCATGATGACACGCTCCTATCCGCATGAAGAGGACGCCAAACACCCTGAAACGGCCGGATTGGCTTCGATATGCGCCAGTCTGAAAACGGGCAGAGAAGTAAAACGGCCCTTGCTGTCATTATACCCTAAAGCAGTCCAAAACAGGTCGTTGCAAAAAAGATCGTGGGGACAGCGCTGTACCCGCCAGGTGTTGTGGCAAAGGGGCACGATCCATGCGATAGCGACTGTGACCGGGCCCTAGCCCGCCTGTCAGTGCCGGTCTATTCGACCCAGATGCAAAAGATTCTCGGATCGGCCGAGGTTTGCCCGGTTTGATTAAGGGAAAACGGATTGGCGGCCGGCGAGGCGATACCGCCAACCATATGACCGATCAAAACTGGACCGGGCATCGGCCAATCCAGCAAAAACACGCCGGTTTCACTGCGCGGGAGATTCGTATTGGGGATGAACTCAGCGCTGGTACCGGCAAAACCAGGCATGCTGATCGGCAGTACATGCTCCGTGAACGTGTCGTCTGCTGTCCGGGTCACCCGGCTGATCGTCGATACAAATGGAACGAGATCGTCCTGTTTACGAACCCCGTCCTCATAGTAGAACTGGGCCAGGCCGCCAAAAAAAATCATATGCAGGGCCTGCTGCGAAGAGTCGGTCAGGGCCAGCTTGGGGCTGTGGTAGTGGCTTAAGGGTTGTTCGAAACCGGCGACTGGGTAGTAGGAATCCGCGTCTATTTCGACCACGGTCAAAAAGGGAAGGTCGGCGTTAGCTTGGAAGACTC
>JAAZFW010000083.1 GCA_012511525.1 Clostridiaceae bacterium | reverse complement strand
GGCCGCGCCGATGATGCCGGCGTCGTTGCCCATTTCGGCGAGCACGATGCGAGGCTGCGGCACGCCGCGTCCCAGGTAGGAGCGCTCAATGGCTTTCTCGCGCTCGGGGACGAGCAGCGCGTCGCCTTCGTTGCAGACACCGCCGCCGATGGCGATGACTTCAGGCATGAAGCAGTTGATCACATTGGCCAGACCTTCGGCCAGCATCTCGATGTAGTCGTCAACCACCGCGGTCGCGGCCGCGTCGCCCTGGCGCATCCCGATAAAGGCGGTCCGGCCGTCGGCCTTGCCGCCGTTCTCCGCGATCAGGCGGTTGAGCAGGGATTTTGGGTTCTCACGGGCTGCCCGTTCGATTTCACGGATCAGGCCGGTGGCAGAGGCGTAGGACTCGAAGCAGCCGCGGCGGCCGCAGGTGCAAGCTTCGCCGCCGGCCTTGATTACCATGTGGCCGATTTCACAGCCGGCATTGTTGAAGCCGCTGTAAATCTGGCCGTTGACAACGACACCGCCGCCGACACCGGTCCCCAGGGTGATGGTGACCGAATGGCGCGTGCCGCGCGCCGCGCCGGCGACGCTTTCGGCCAGTGCCGCGACATTGGCATCGTTGTCGATAAAGACAGGCAGATCGTAGACCGTGTGGATCACCTGGCGCATCGGAGCATCGTCAAACGGCAGATTGTTGGCGTAAATTAAGGTGCCGGCAACATTGTTGGGGGTTCCCGGCGCGCCGATCCCGATCGCCAGGATATCCCCGGCGGGAACGCCGGCGTCCTGGGCGACCTGTTTGGCTAAAAGCCCCATGTCGCGGATGATGTCGGTCTGCGCACGTTCGGTGCGGGTCTTGATGCTGCTCTTGCAGATCAGGGAACCCTGTTCGTCGACGACACCCGCCTTGATGTTCGTGCCGCCCAGATCGATACCCACATAATACTTCATCTTGCAGTCCTCCTGGTTCGCCCGGCCATCGCTAGCGCGGCCAGATCGTCGTTGCCCTCCATTATAGACCAGGCGGGAACGGCAGTTCAAGCATCAGGCAAAGGAAATCAGGATCAGCCTTAGAGGTACTGGACGAGCAGAATGGCCGAGCAGCCGGCGGCCAGCAAGCAGGAAAAAACGATGTCCATGGGTGTGTAGCGCATGACCTTGAGGCGGGTTCGTCCTTCGCCGCCGCGGTAGCAGCGGGCTTCCATCGCGATCGCCAGTTCCTCGGCCCGCTTGAACGCGCTGACAAACAGCGGGATCAAAACCGACACCAGCCCCCTGGCTTTGGCGATCAGGCCGCCGGTGTCGTAATCCGCCCCGCGTGAGGACTGGGCTTTCATGATCTTTTCGGTCTCTTCGAGCAAAGTAGGGACAAAACGCAAGGCGATGGACATCATCATGGCCATCTCATGCGCCGGGAAACCGATCCGGCGCAACGGGTTCAGCAGATGCTCGATGGCGTCCGCCACCAGGATCGGCGTCGTGGTCAAGGTTAAAAACAACGTGGTGCTGATGATCAAAAGCATCAGGCGGATCGCCATGCGCACCGCGGTCTCAAGACCCTGTTCGGAAATCGTAACCGGCCCGACGGTCAGCAGCTCGTCGCCCTTGATCGTGAGCAGGTTGATCACAAAGGCGAAAATCAAGATGAACAGGATCGGCTTCAGGCTGCCGAGAATGTGGCGCATGGGCACCTGCGAGAGCAGCATCAGGACCAGGGTCGTAAGGCCTAAAAGCAGCATGGGCAGCGGTTCCTGAACCAAAAAGATGATGACCATGTAAAAAAAGGACAGGAGAATCTTGGCCCGGGGATCGAGCCGGTGCAGCAAGGATGTGCCGGGATAGTAGCGGCCGAGGGAGATTTGCTTGAGCATCGCCTACACCGTCCTTTCCGCACAAAATGCCGGGTTCAGGCCGGCCGCTGCAATGCGCAGCGCCGCCTCTTCCGGCTTGAAGCAGTGCCAGTCCAGGGCAGGCAGGGCATCGCTCAGGGACTTCAGAAACGCAGTTGTGCGCGGCAGCGACAAACCCGCGAGCGCAAGCTCCTCTTCCTGACTGAACACGTCCGCGGTCTTGCCGAAAGCATGGACGCGGCCCTGGCGAAGAACCAGGACACGGTCGGCAAGGCGGGCGATGTCCTCCATGCTGTGTGAAACGAGGATCACGGTGACCCCCATGCGGCGCAGCTGTGCGGCATAATCGAGGATCTCGTCACGGCCAGCGGGGTCAAGGCCGGCCGCCGGTTCATCCAGAATCAGGATCTCCGGCTCCATAGCCAGGACGCCGGCGATCGCGGCGCGGCGCTTTTGCCCGCCGGACAGTTCAAAGGGAGAACGTTCCAGTTCCTCGTCCTGCAGGCCGACGATGCGGGCCGCTTTGAGCACGCGGGGCTCGATTTTGGCCATGTCCAGACCCATTCGCTTCGGACCGAAGGCGATGTCCTGGAAGACCGTCTCTTCGAAGAGCTGGTGTTCGGGATACTGGAAAAGCAGGCCGACCCGCTGGCGGATTTTCTTGATGTCCGCATTGGTCGAGCCGTCCATGCCCAGGACCGTGACTTGCCCTTTGTGACCGCGCAGCAATCCGTTGAGGTGCTGGATCAGGGTCGACTTGCCGGATCCGCTGTGCCCGATGATGCCGAGCAGCTCGCCCTTGCGCACATCGAAGCTGACCCGGTCCAGCGCACGCGTTTCCATCGCGGTGCCCGGTGCGTAGACATAGGACAAGTTGTTGACGGCGATAACGGTTTCCGCCTCGTCCGGGGGAACCGGACGCTCTTTGCGGGGCAGCTCGGGGTACCAGCCGGTTTGAGCCGCGCGGCGGTTCGCTTCATCGAGCAATCGGATAATGGCCAGGCGCGCCCGATCCCAGCTGGCCGCTTCAAGGGGCTGGAGGGAGCCGTCAAGCAAACGGGCCACGGTATGTGTGATTTCGGTATGGTCTGGAACATCCAGGCCTTCCCGGCGAACCAGGCTGACCTGGTCGAAAACCTCGGCCGGTGTCCCGGAGGTCACGACGCGTCCGCCGGACATCACGTAGACAAAATCGGCCAGCAGCACTTCCTCCATGTGGTGGGTGATGTTGACGACGGTCATGTTCTGGTCGTGAACCAGCGTCTGAACCAACTGCATGAAATCGTGCCGGCTGACCGGGTCGAGCATCGAGGTGGCCTCGTCCAGGATCAGGCAAGCCGGCTTCATCGC
>JAAZFW010000008.1 GCA_012511525.1 Clostridiaceae bacterium | reverse complement strand
GGTGTAAATGTCTTTTTCCAGGCGACGCTGGCGTCGATGCCCTGCTGGTAACCGTCATAGACCCCGGAGGCGACGGCTCCGATCAGGGCGCAGCCCAATGAGGCGGCCTCCGTCTGCTTGGGAACGGCAAATTCATAGCCGGTCTGGTCAGCCTTGATCTGGCACCAGATATCCGACTTCGAGCCGCCGCCCGTCGTGATCACCCGCTCAGCCCGAACACCCATACGCTCCAGGCTGGCCAGGTTGCGGTGCAGCAGGTAGGCGACACCCTCCATGACGGCGAGGGCGCAGTCGATCCGGTCATGGACAAGTTTCAGCCCGTACAAGACGCCTTTGGCATCCGCGTTGAAGTCAGGTGAGTTGGTTCCCGTCAGGTACGGCAAAAAGACCAGGTCGCCGGGGCGTTTTTTATCTGCGACACGCTTGTCGAGTTCCTGGTAGGTCAGCATCTCAGCCAAGTTGTTCTGGAACCATTCCAAACTGATCCCGCCGCTCTCGCAGACCGGCAGCAGGACATACGAGTCCTTGAACGGGCCGTAATGGCAGGCGATGCGCGGGTCCTCGGATAGGATCGGCCGGTCGAGCAACGTGGCCAGGCTGAGCACGGTCCCGGTCGATTCGCTGATGATGCCCGGTCGGATGTTGCCTGTGCCAATCATGCCGGCGAAATGGTCCAGCGTCCCGATATTGACCTTCGCAGTCACGGGCAGCCCCGTCTCGCGGGCGATCGCCGCACTGATAAGGCCGACGGTCGTGCATGGCTCGACCAGATCCGGCAGCTGGCTGCGCCGGATGCCGCACCAGTCCAGCAGGTCCTGCCAATAGTCTTTTTTACGGATGTCAAAATAGTAGGAGAAATTGTAAATCGAGTACTCGCCCAGCAAGATGCCAGAGAGGCGGTACTGGATATAGTCCTTCAGCAGAACGAATTTATCGACTTGCCCGAAGATGTCAGGCTCATGTTCCTTAAGCCAGAGGATTTTCGTGATCGGCCAAGTCGGCGTGTTAGCCGGCTGCCCGGTCACCAGGAACGCCGCGTCCTCCGGAAAAGCCTGTTTGATCCGATCGCACTCCTGGTCCGAGCGGGTGTCGAGCCAGGAGATACCGGCACGCAGCACGCGGGCCTTGTTGTCCAGCAGCACCAGTGACTCAGCCTGCCCGGTTAGAACGATCTGACGCACCGGTTCGCGCAATTGGGGAACCATCCGGCCAATCGAATTGAGAATACCGGAAAAATACGCTTCAGGATCGAATTCGATCCATTTCCCCTGTGATGCGTAGATAACCTTAACCGACGTGCTGGCTGCCTCCCTAAGGTCATCGGTGAAAGCGGTCACCTTGATGTTTGTCGTACCTAAATCAACGGTTATAAAGCTCATACTCAAAACTCCAGTTTTAAGCGTACGATTCCGTTCGCTGTCGATATTTTTTTCGATCATTCTCGAGTATCCAGGCCTTTTCTGGTATAATCATAGCACATTTTCCCGCTTTTTCGACATGTTCGCCTGATTTTTCGAAATCATTTCGATGACAGATCAAGCGAATAAGTCTCAACAGAGACTAGAGAGGTGCCTATGCTCTATGCTTTTGTCTTCCTGATCATGTTTGCGGCCGGCAGCATTCAAGGCGCCTGCGGGTTTGGCGCAGGCCTGATCGGGATGTCGCTGCTCCCCCTGCTGTTCGACTATAAAACCGCCCTGCCGATCATGTTTATCGGCGCTGTGGCCATCAGCCTGCGCCTGGTTCTTGTCACCTATCGCGATGTGGACTGGAAGTTGTTTTTAGTGCCCACCTTGTTTTCCATCCTCGGCCGCGTGATCGGGCTGCTGGTGTTTAAAAATTTCTCCAGCAACGCGCTCAACATCATCCTGGGTGTCCTGATTGTGCTCATCTCCCTGTTCCAGATGTTCTGGGGCTATCGTCTGCGCATTCGGCCGTCGGTACCGAACAGCATGATCGCCGGCACGCTCAGCGGCATTCTGGGCGGTCTGGCCAGCGCGAGCGGGCCGCCCCTAGTCGTCTACTACATGAACGCCAAGCTGGACAAGAGCACCTACATCGCCACGATTCAAGCCTCCTTTTTTATCGGCGCGCTCTTTTCGATCGGACTGCTGGCGT
>JAAZFW010000565.1 GCA_012511525.1 Clostridiaceae bacterium | reverse complement strand
TGAAACACGACACGGCCTGGTTCGTCGGGTCCGGCCTGGTTGATGAAGACTGCCAGGTGCCGCGCTGCAGCGGGCGAATCCGGCCATGTCTCATGGAAACCTTTCATGGCGAAACGTTCCGCGGCTTGTCGTTTTCGGATGAGGCCGCGCCTCCTGCTGCCAGTATACCAGCAACTGAACCATAGAAAAAAGCTGCGGATGTTAGTGCTTCGCACCATCGGCAGAATTTCAATAAAATCAGGCTGGTTTTTTCAGATAACCATGTCACAATAAAGTTATAGATCCTCTCAACAAGCCTAGCACAGGTCAAGCTGGGCGGCGGTGTTCAGTTCATGGCTTTCCGTCAGCTCAGACAGATCAGGGGACTGGTGCCGGATCATTGGCATGGCCTGGCATCGCGACATTTACGACTGACCAATGCATCTTTTCAATCTCATCATCTCGTTCAGTCACCCGGTGATCTCGTCCCGGCCTCGCCTGAACAAACCTGCTGGACGGTTCATTTGTAACATTCATTGCCATTTGTCTATAACGCCATATCGGATACGGATACCCTTTTTCTTCCTTCATAAACAGCATGGATTGGAGATGAGTGTATGAGTCTTCCCATGACGGTCTGGAGCTGGCTGAAAAAGCAGTTCAGCACCCATACGGTCCGTTCGGTCGCAGCCGTTTTTTTGGCCCTGGCTCTGCTTGTAACCGGCGGGCTTTGGGCCGGCGGGGTCTTCAGGGCCAAAGAGGTGGAAGAGACTTTCACCTATCTGCCCAACCGGACCTACCGGGTGGCCGGCCCGGATCCGCCCGAGCCGGAAACGCTCGGGGAGCTCCTGCACGCGGACGAACCCGATGTCGACATCCTGCTGCGCCACCCCGAAATCGCCCAGGAGCTGCTCCAGGCCGAGGTGCTGACCGATATTGTCGATTCCCGGCTCGCACTCAACAACCTGCGCAGCCTGGATCGGCAATTGTCCGAGCGGCTGGGCGAAGCGCCGGATTCGCTCGATATGATTGATCTGGCGGAGCTCAGAGCCCATGCGGGCATCGGTCTGGACGCGGTCGCCAGCGAATGGGACAGCACGTACCGGCTCCTGGCAACCACGTACAGCCCCGGGTTGTCCAGCGGCTATTTTCCGGGTCTGGTTCCGGCCAAAGCTCAGGAACAGCAGGAGAGCCTCGCAACGGCCAAATCGGCGACCTCCAGGCTGCTCAAGGCGGCGGACCGGAACGCCATCACGGCCATACCGGCCAACATGAACATGAAATGCGTTTGGCAGGCACCGGCGGAAGGCCTTGTCCACATGGTCCCCTCCGGAGCCTGGCTGCCGGAGCTAGGCTACAAGCTATTTCGAATCGTTAACGGCAGCAGCACCCTGATCGACGAGCAGCTGGCCGCGCCGCAGGACGGCTTGAACGGCAGTCTGGGCCTGGCGGACGACGCGTGGATCAAGGAGCTCTACGCGCAGGCGGCGCTGACGCCCGCCAAGCTGACGGCACTGGGCATGGACGCCGCTAAGTTCAACGAGATCGCCTACAAAACAGACAGCCTGCAGCCCCCGGCCCGTGTCAGCGGCGCGCTCGACTTCGATAAAATGCGCGAGGCCTTGATTACAATCCCCTCCGGCCTGGAACAGCGCATTCCCGAGACCGACCTGTTGCTGCGCCAGCCGATCTATGTCATGGGGCGGCAGGACAACACCTTGATCAGCAGCGCAGCCATCCGGTCGCGTGTCCAGCAGAAGTTCTCCGTCCTCTCGCCGCAGACCTCGCCCCTGATCAGCGCGATCAAGAGCGAGCCGGGCGGCGACGCGAAAAGCGAGCTGATGCAGTCCATTTTGAGCGCACGCCAGCAGATCGCCACGCTCAGCTTTGTCGACGACGCGTTTGCCGAGGCGGCCGGTTTCCTGATCCGGGACGATCTGACTTCGCTGCAGCTGCCCGATGGAACCAAAATCACCTACCGGGTCGAGACGCCCGACGGGGCGCAGACATCGCGCAGCATCACGGCCGGTACCGAGACCGGCTTGTCCAAACCGCTGGGCCTTAACGGGTACGGCATCGACGGCAAGGTGCCGCTGCGCTGGCAGCAGGCGTCCGCACCAGCTGAAAAAGCGATCCTCAGCGGCTACTGGATCGAGCGCCAGCTCGAGGGCGAGTCAACGTTCACCCAGATCAACGACGAGCCGGTCGTCGTGTCCTACTTGCTCGACGAAACCGGTGTCTATTTCGAGTCCCCCGTCTTTTTCGAGGACACGGTCGACAACGGTCTGAACGTGACCTACCGAATCCGCTCGCTGGATGTCTTCGGGCGGACCAGTGAATACTCGGACCCGATCAGCTTTTTAGTCGAAAAAGTAACGCCGCCCAACGCGCCGGCCGTCGATCCGCCGGACCTGTCGACAGACCTGGCCGCTTCCGATGCCGCCCGTCAGGCGATCGCGGCCAATCCGGGCCAGCTGGGCATCGTGCTGCCGATCTACACCGATTCGCCCGACACGGTCCGCTTCACGATCTACCGGGCTGTTGCCCACGGCGCCCAGAGCTTCGGTCCGCCCGAAGTGCTGGCCAACCTCACCTACCATAACCCGATGCCGGACGCGCAGCCGACATTCGGCGTCACCAGCCGCGAACTGCCCCAAGTCGAACCGGTGACGAAAAACAACGCCAAGCAGCTGGTACGGACCAACTATGTGAAGGCTTCCCCCAACCTGATCTATTTCGACGCCAATGTCGCCGAGGGCTATACCTACAAGTACTGGGTTTCGGCCTGGGACTCCTGGAACAACGAAAGCGCCTGGTCCAAGTCCGCTTCGGCCGGCGTCCCGTCCGCGGTTAAACCGGCTGTACCAGGAGCCTTGAGTATCTCGATGCTGTCGCGCGAACTGCCGGATTTCTCGCAAGAACCGCCCGGTATCCTGCACGATGAGCTGGTCGCCAAAAAAGACCTGTCCGCCAGCGCGGCCGGCAGTGTCGCACGCGTCTATGCAACCGACATCGAAACAGTGAAGAGCGCCGACCAGGAGGGCATTGCCATCGGGCACTTTATACCGGCAGCTGAGAAATTTTCCGTCATCGACATGCAGTACGACAATCTGCCCGAGGACAAGTACATCCACCTGTTTGTCGCCGTGCGCGGCGAGGACGTCCTACCAGACGGAACGGCCCGCGTCCGCTGGCCGGCATACAGCGGCGACGGGCTGGGCGGCTATGCGGTCTATGTCCCCGAATTCCCTCTGCAGCCGCTCGAATTGATGCAGCAGATGTCGCGTGCCGAGCTGGTTGAACTGGGTCGCTGGCGCCAGCTGAACGACCAGCCGGTCAGCGAAAACCAGTTCCTGGCCGGCGGTCTCAGCAGCACGCCAGGCAGCTTCGCGCTTTTCCTGATCTGCCTGGTGCCGGAAGGCGCCCAGCCGGGCCAGCCGGCCGACGGCGTGTCCGGTATCGGCATGCTCCAGGGAATCAGCAACCATTTTGCCCTGATGGCCGAAGGTGGTTTTGTCTCGATCGCCTGGTCCGCGCCGGACGATCCGCAGATCAAGCATTACCGCGTCTACCGCAGCGAGGTGGCCTCCTTCAAGCAACCCGTCGCCGCGTCCGCCCTGGTCTGGACTATGGTCGGCGACCCCATCAAGGCCCCTAAATATACGGCGCGGGTCGCGCAGCC
>JAAZFW010000082.1 GCA_012511525.1 Clostridiaceae bacterium | reverse complement strand
GCCTGGACCTGGAACAACGGCGACGTCGTCAGCACCACGATCACCTGCGCCCACGGCGAAACCATCTGCCTGACGCTGGACACCTGCCTGCCGCGGCCCTATTCGCGCCAGCTTTACGTGCAAGGTGTCCACGGGCTTTACATGGAAGACGGCAACCAGATCTACCTGGAAAACGTCAGCCCCAAGTACGACACCTGGGAGCCTTTTCCGCCCTTCCTGGAACGCTACGATCATCCGCTCTGGAAATGGTTCCAGGCGGCGGGCGTGCGCGGCGGCCACGGCGGCATGGACTACCTGGTCCTGCGTTCTTTCGTCGAGAGCATCCGCGACGGACGCGACACCCCGATCGATGCCTATGACGCGGCCGCCTGGATGAGCATCACCTGCCTGTCCGAGGAGTCGGTCGCGCAGGGCGGGCACCCGGTAGCGATCCCGGATTTCACCAACGGGTTGTGGATCGACCGCCAGCCGGACCCGGTCTGCCGCTACGCGCTGGACGCGGTTTATCCGGACTTGTTCTGAGGCTGGGCCCGGCGCGTGCCGAGCACCTTGTGGTCCTGCCACTTGCCGGAGGCATAACGCCAGCTGATCAAGATGGACCGGATCACGATGTCCACGCCCATGGCCAGCCAGAAACCGTTCAAGCCCAGATCGAAGACAAAAACGAACAGCAGGCTGAAAACAAGGCGGACGCCCCAGTTGCCGATCGCCGTGATGTACATGACCCACTTGGTGTCGCCGGCGCCGCGCAGAGCCCCGGCCAGGACCATGAAGATTCCGAACAGCGGCTGGAAAATAATGAAAATCCGAAGCGCTTCCGCCGCCAGCGAAATGACCTGCGGGTCGTCGTTGTAGAGCCTTGCGATCGGGGTGATAAAGAAATACATCACGACCGAGGCAGCGGCCAGCAGGACGAACGTGAGCACGGTGGTTTGCCGGCCATAAGCCCGGGCCAGGTCCTTGCGGCCCGCGCCCAGCGACTGGCCGACCAGGGTTGTCGCGGCCATGCCGAAACCAAAGCCCGGCATGAAAGACAAAGAGTTGATGTTCATCGTGATCGCGTTGGCGGCCAGGGTCACCGTGCCCAGGCTGGCGACCAGCGCCGTGTAGAGGATCATGCTGCTCTGGCGGATCAGCTGCTCGAACGCCGCCGGGATGCCGATTTTCAGCACCCCGCGTAAAACCGAAAAATCCAGTTTCCAGGAAACATGGACCAAGTGCAGGCGGATGTCCGCGGTGCCGCGCAAGAGGACATACAGCCCGATGCCGGCGCCTGCCAGGCGGGCCAGGGCGGTCCCCCAGGCTGCGCCGCGCACGCCCAGTTCCGGGAAGATCCAGATGCCGAAGATCAGAAGGTAATTGAACAGCACGTTGACGATGTTGGCAATAACCATGATGTAGAGCGGCGTCTTCATGTCGCCCAGACCCTGCAGGACGGCGTTGATCACCATCATGGGCAGGGCGGCCACCATCGAGGCCAGCACGATGCGCAGGTACGCCGTGCCCTCAGCCAGGACAAAGGGGTCCACCTCGTCCATCAGGATCATCATCAGCTCGAGCATCCTGCGTGCGCCCAGCATCCCGCCGACCGCCAAGACCACGGCCAATATAGTGCCGCCGAGCAGCGACTGCCACATGATGTGGTTGGCCATCTTGCGGTTGCCCGCCCCGATGTTATGGGCGACCAGGGCGGTGGTCGCGATGGTCATGGACATCAGCGTCCCGATCAGGACGAACACAAGGCGGTTGGCCATATCGACCGCCGCGATGGCTGAGGCGCCCAACCGGCCGATCATCATGACATCGACGACACCGACAATGCTCTGCAGGAACTGGCGCAGGATCGCCGGCCAGCTGAGGCGCAGGATGTTGCGGCGCATCTGGCGCGGCTCAGTCTGCGTTAAAAGCTCGGTCATGACACGCGCCGCTCCGGCACGTTCCCGGCATGGTATAATAGCACAAAGGCAACTGTAACGTTACATGGGCTCATAGTCAGCTATTATACCCCAGGCCGGCGCGCCGAACAACCGGGCGCTGCGCTGAAAGGAGTCATCCCATGCCCGTTCGAATCGCTGTTATCGGCGCCGGTGTCTACGGCACCCATGTCCTCAATGTCCTGTCCGCCGCCGCAAGGTCCGGCGAAGCCGATCTTGTGGCCGTCGCCGACATCGCCCCGCCAACCCTGGAGCGCGCCGTACAGCGCTTCCGGATCCGCGGCTACGCGGACTACCGGGAGATGCTGGAGCGCGAGAACCTGGACGCGGTCGCGGTGGTGACACCCGACTACCTGCACCGCCAGGTTGTCCTGGACGCGGCGGCGCACCGCATCCATATCCTGTGCCAGAAGCCGATCGCAACACGGACAGAAGAAGGATGCGAGATGATCGCGGCGGCGCGGGACGCCGGTGTCCTGCTGGCGGTCGATTTCCACAAGCGTTATGACCCGGCGCACCGCGAGTTGAAGCGCAGCATCCGGCAGGGGCGGCTGGGGCGCATCCTCTACGGCGATGTCTACATGGAAGACCGGATCGAAGTACCGGCCGTCTGGTTTAAGAGCTGGGCCGACCGAAGCTCGCCCGCCTGGTTTTAGGGCACCCATTTCTATGATTTGGTCAGCTGGCTGCTCGAGGCCCGCCCCGTCCGGGTCTTTGCCCACGGCAACAAACATAAACTCCTGTCCATGGGCATCGACAGTTACGACCATGTCTCGGCAGCGGTCGTGTACGACAACGGCGCGGTGATCACCTACCACGCGTCCTGGATCCTGCCGGACAGCTTCCCCAGCATCGTCAACCAGCAGATCCGCCTGATCGGCAGCGAGGGTATCGGTGAAATCGATTCCCAGGACCGGGGTTTTTTGGCCTGCTTTTCCGACCAGCCCGGCTGCCAGATCAGCAACCCGTTCGCCAAGGCCGAACCCTTGAACCCGGACAGCCGCTTCGACCTGCCCCTGAGCGGCTATACTTGCGACTCGATCCGCCACTTCGTCCAGCTGGCCGGCCACCTCAAAAACGGCGTCAGCCTGGCCGATCTGGCCGGCAGCTATCCGGACGGCGCCGAGGCGATGATCGTCACCCGGACCTGCGAAGCCATCCACGAGAGCCTTGAGACAGGGTGCCTTGTCGCTATCGATCCCGCTTCCTGGCGCTAGCGCGAGGAGGCACGCGAGATGGCTCCGGCGAACAAGATCCCTGTCATCCTGGATACGGACATCGGGGGCGATATCGACGACACCTGGGCCCTGGTCATGCTGCTCAATTCACCCGAGCTCGATATCCGGCTGATCCTGACGACAGGCCACAACACCGGGTACAAGGCCCGGATTGTCGCCCGGATGCTGGAAATTGCCGGCCGCACGGACATCCCGATCGGCGTGGGCGAACCGTCATCCGACGCGCCGGGTTTCCAGGCAGCCTGGCTCGATGGCTTTGATATGAGCCGTTACGCGGGTGCCGTGCATGGCGACGGCATAGCCAGGCTAACCCAATGTGTGATGGAATTGCCCGAGATCGTGACGATCATCGCCATTGGGCCGCTCGGCAGCATCGCCGCCGCGCTGCGCATGCAGCCGGCAATCGCGCACAAAGCCAGGGTCATCGGGATGCACGGCAGCATCCGCAAAGGCTATTTCGGAGCCGACCGGCCAAGCCGGGAATACAACGTGGCCGTCCAGCCGGACGCCTGCAGGCAGGTCTTCGCGGCTGACTGGGAGGTGACGATCGCCCCGCTTGACACCTGCGGCACGATCGTTTTAACCGGCGAAAAATACCAGCAGATCCTGCACAGCGGCAGGCCGCTGGCGCGGGCGCTGATCGAGAACTACCAGGTCTGGCTGCAAGCACGCAAAGGCATCGACGATACGCGGCCAGACATGCTTAACGAGCGCAGCACCCTGCTCTGTGACACGGAGGCTGTCTACCTCGCTTTTTCAGAAGCACTCGTTCAGATCGAGACACTGGGCG
>JAAZFW010000564.1 GCA_012511525.1 Clostridiaceae bacterium | reverse complement strand
GGCGGACTGGCCCTGACAGGCCTGCAAAGCGGCATCGTCATCGACATGGGCGGCACGACCAGCGACATCGCCCTGGTGCGGCAGGGCCGGCCGGTCATGGCCGCGGAAGGCGCCCAGATCGGATCATGGCGCACCGGGATCCGCTCGATCAAGATCCAGACGGTCGGGTTGGGCGGCGACAGCCTGATCCGGCACCACAAGAATACACACCTGGTGATCGGCCCGCGCCGGGCAGCGCCCCTGTCCTGGGCGGCCGGGCGCTATCCCCAAGTCCTGGAACAGCTGGAGCTGCTGCTTCAGGCCGAGCGCAAACACACCGTGTCACTGGCTGAGTTCTTCTATCGCGTTGACAAGCCAGGGAAGCATTCGTCCGAATCCCTGACATGCCAGGAGCAGCGGATCCTGGACGCTCTTGCGGCCGGCCCCTTGAGTTTGCAAAACCTGGCGGACAAAACCGGATCGACCATCTACAACATGAAAACCGAGCGGCTCGAGCAGCAAGAGCGGATCATGCGCTGCGGCCTGACACCGACGGACATCATGCACCTTACGGGCGACTACCCGGCCTGGCAAAGGAAAGCCGCCGAAATCGGGGCGGACATCATGGCGCTGCAACTTTCGGTCACGCGCGAGGACCTGGTCGCCGAAGTCCAGAACAAGGTCAAGGAGATGCTGGGGTCCGCCATTATCGAGATGTTGCTGGATCATGAGTACTCGGAAGATCCCGGGCAGGGACTGTCCGGCGTCGTCGGGTTGGGCCGGACACTGCTGCGCCAGCACATGCAGCCGGACGGCCAGGATCGCTTTCTGCAGCCGGAAATGGCTTGCGCGGTCCCCCTGATCGGCCTGGGCGCCCCGATTCACCTGTTTTTGCCGACTGTGGCCCGGTTCATGCGGACAACGATCAACATCCCGCGCCACGCCGCGGTCGCCAACGCGGTCGGTGCCATCACCGGTCAGGTCATGGCGACGGCCGAGGTTCTGATCAAACCGCGCTACGCCGTGTCCGGCATAACCGGCTACGACGGGTTCAGTAAAGCCCGGACCTGCCATTTCGAGACCCACGACCACGCCGTCGCCTGGGCCCGGGAACAGGCCGAGCAGGAAGCGCGCCGGGCCGCGGCAGAACGCGGCGCCAAGCAAGCCGACGTGCAGCTCAGCGTGGACAGGCGGGACGCGGCGATTGCCGCCGTCCGGAACGAAACCGATCCGGTCAGGCCGCAATCAGCCGCACCGGTGTACCTGGAAACCGTCGTGCAGGCCAAGGCAATCGGCCGGATCGATTTGGCCTGGCTTTAAGCGCCAACCCTCATTGCCCGCCGGGTTAAAGGCGCGTATGATGCAAGTATCTCCCCGCGATCGCTTATGGCAGCGAGGTCCGACGGACCAGGAGGTTATTGTATGCGCTATCGCGTGATCGACGACCCGTTCAAAGCCAAACAGCCCGCCCTGAAGTTTCTCCAGGAGCTCAACGAGCCCGTTCACCGGTTTGTGCCGAAAAGCCCTCTCGCAGCGGCCCTGCTCGAGATC